>NZ_JBIAXT010000030.1:0-110385 GCF_042896945.1 Streptomyces sp. NPDC001222 | reverse complement strand
CGAGGCCCCGGACTTCGAGGCTCCCGCCGACCAGGCCTGACCGCGGCCGCGTAGCCCCGGTCGGCACAGCGGAAACCGATCGCCTTCTGCTCCCCAGCAGGACGTCCTCGACTTGATCCGCGGCCCCGTACGTACCAGTGCGGTTGCCATGCCCGCCGGACGTGTTCCTGGGCGAGTTCATCCGTGCTGTCGTGGTAGGTGCGTCATTGTGCCGGGACACGGTAGTCGGCCCCATGCTGGGCCCTCGACCTGATGTTTTCCGTCCCGCGAGACACGCTTGTCGGCACCAAGGAGACAGCCTTCTTGGAACCGTGGGCGTCCTGGACAGCGAATCTGCCACCGCGACCGAGGTTCTGACCGGGTGCGACGGCTCATCTGCACGTCGACCGTTGCTGGCGGAGCCACCATGCGTGACCAGGTTCCAACCACCGCGTCACGGCTCACCGCCCTGGCCTCCCCGGCAACGACCTCGGTGCCAACTATCCCTCTCTTGTGCCAACTAGAAATCCTCGTCACACAAGAGCACTAGCGGCGGACGCGGGGCATCCCCAGGCCGATCCAGGAGATGATCTCGCGCTGGATCTCGTTGTTGCCGCCGCCGAAGGTGAAGATCACGGCCGAGCGGTAGCCGCGTTCGAGTTCGCCGTGGAGCACGGCCCCCGCCGATCCCTCCTTCAGCGCTCCGGCGGCGGCGACGATCTCCATGAGCCAGGCGTAGGCGTCACGGCGGGCCTCGGAGCCGTAGACCTTGACCGCGGAGGCGTCCTGCGGGGTGAGCGTGCCGTCCTGGACGGCGCTCACCATCCGCCAGTTGAGCAGCTTCATCGCGTCCAGCCTGGTGTGGGTCCGGGCGAGCAGGCGCCGCACCCAGGGCAGGTCGATCACCCGCCGGCCGTCGGTGAGCTTGGTCTCCATGGCCCAGCGTTGCACGTCGTGCAACGCGCGGATCGCCATGGTGCCGTGGGCCGCGAGAGTGACGCGCTCGTGGTTGAGCTGGTTGGTGATGAGCCGCCAGCCCTGGTTCTCCTCACCGACGCGACGGGACACGGGGACGTGGACGTTCTCGTAGTAGCTCGCGGTGGTGTCGTGCGAGGCCAGGGTGCGGATGAGGGTGCAGGAGTAGCCGGGGTCGGTGGTCGGCACCAGCAGCATCGTGATGCCCTTGTGCGGCGGGGCGTCGGGATCGGTGCGCACGGCGAGCCACACCCAGTCCGCCGTGTCGCCGTTGGTGGTCCAGATCTTCTGGCCGTTGACGACGTACTCCCCGCCGCCGTCCTCCCGTACCGCGCGCGTCCTCAGGGACGCCAGGTCCGTGCCCGCGTCCGGTTCGCTGTAGCCGATCGCGAAGTCGATCTCGCCGGAGAGGATCGCCGGCAGGAAGCGGGCCTTCTGTTCCTCCGTGCCGAACCGCATGAGGGTGGGGCCGACCGTGTTGAGCGCCATCAGCGGCAGCGGTACGCCCGCCTGCGCCGCCTCGTCGAAGAAGATGAACTGCTCCATGGCGCCCAGTCCGCGACCGCCGTACTCCTTGGGCCAGCCGACGCCGAGCCAGCCGTCACGACCCAGTCGGCGGATGGTGTCACGGTAGAAGCGCTTCTGGGCCGCCGGGTCGCCGCGGCGGGCGTAGGCGTTGTGCGGGACGAGTTCGGCGAAGTAGCCGCGCAGTTCGGTGCGCAAGCGCTGCTGCTCGGGTGTGTAGTCGAGATGCACGGCGCCTCCTGGCTCCCCAAGGCCGGGTTCTGTCGGCGCACACCGTAGAACGTGTTCCAGAAATTGGGAATGCCGATGCACCGGCTCGCACCACCGGTCCGACGGCTCCGGCCGGTCCCGTCAGCCGAGTGTCGCCAGGAAGGCCGAACAGGCCCGGGCGCACGCCCGGCAGGCCCGGGCGACCTCCTCGCCGCGAGGGGCCGTGTCGAAGACATGTGCGCCCTCCAGACAGACGGCCCGGCACCGCTCCACCTCGCCGCGGATGCGGGCCTCGTCCTGGGCTCCCTGGTCGGACAGCACCCGGCAGGTCGCCTCGCAGACCTCCGCGCACATGATGCCCTTGCGGCGCAGGAGCTCCTGGTCGTCCGGGCCCTCCGTCTCCGCGAGGCTCGCGCGCAGGACGCACGCCCGCGCGCACTCGGTGCAGGCCAGCGCGCAGGCGAAGCGATCCTCCAGAAAGCGGTAGACCTCCTGTTGGGATGTCATCGTCACGATGGAGCGGGTAGCCGGTGGCGGCCCGGCCAAACCCGGGTGTGCCTAGGCCGTCCGGGTTCACCGCGGGAACCGGGGGTACCCGTCGCGCCATGAGTACCGTGTCGATGGACCTCGCCGTTCCCCATGGTCTGCAGTTCGGCCTCTGGCCCTTCCTCGCGGGCCTGGTCGTGGTGGCGCTGCTGGTCGGCGCCTTCTGGATGGGCGTGCGATTGCGGCGCCGGCAGCCCGCACCGCCCCGCCCGGAGGAGCAGCCGAGGCTGCCCGAAGGAGGCCCGGTGGGTACGGTCATGGAGAACCGTGAACCCGACGAGGTGCCGAGGAGCCGTCACCGCCTCACCCCGCACGAGCTGAAGGCGCACGGCAATCTCGGATCCCGGACCAGTGCGTCGACCGGGCGTCGCCGCTGGGAGCGGGGCGGCGGCGGCGCATGAGGCGGCGGGCCGGACGGCCGCCGCCGGGCTCCTCGGCTGTGGCCGTCCTGGTCCGTGGCGGAATCCCGTTCGCGCTTGGACGTGCGCTTGGCGTGCAGGCCGGAAGCCGAAGGCAGGCGCCCCTCACGCGGTGCCGGGGGCGCCCCTGACGTGGTGACAGTGCCGGCCCGGCGGCGTCCGCCCCCGGCGCTCAGCCGGTCGACTTGGGCGCCGTGTGGGAGGTGATCACGTCCGGTGTGAGGTAGGCGTCGGTCCGTTCGAAGTCCGCGAGCGTGGCGGGCCGGCCGGCCTGGAAGCCGGTGCGGACGAAGTCGTAGCCTGCCAGCGCGTTGAGCGTCCAGTTTGTCATGGTGCGCATACGGGCCGGAATCGTGCGCAGGGCGCCGAGGTGGTACCCGCGCGCGACGAACTCCGCGAGCGGTCCGGTCATCTCCACGCCCAGCGGCTTGGAGACGGCCTGGAGGCCGCCGAGGTCGACGACGAGGCCCATGTCCCGGTGGCGGTAGTCGGTCAGCGGTGTGCCGCGCACCGCCGCCGCCACGTTCTTCGCGGCGGCCCAGCCCTGGCGCATCGCGTGCTGGGCGGTCGGCGGGCAGACCGCGTCGGTCCCCTTGTAGAGATCGGGCACCGCGGCCGCGTCCCCCAGGGCGAAGACGCCGTCCAGGCCCGGCACGGTCAGATCGGGGCGGACCACCAGCCGGCCGCGGTTGGTCTCGGCGTCCAGCGTGGCGATCAGCGGGCTGGCCGCCACCCCCGCCGTCCAGATGAGGGTGTGGCACGGCAGGGCACGGCCGTCGGTGAAGGTGACTTTGTCCCGGGTGGCCTCCGCGACGGAGACCCCGAGGGAGATGTCGAGGCCGCGCCGCCTGAGGATGGTGAGGGCCCGTGCGCCCAGCCGGTCGCCGAGCTCCGGCATGAGCTTGGGCGCGATGTCGATGAGGTGCCACTTGATGAGCGCCGGGTCGAGGCCCGGGTAGCGTTTGACGGCGGCGGTGGTCAGGTTGTGCAGATAGGCGGCGGTCTCGGTACCGGCATAGCCGCCGCCCACGACCACGAACCGCAGCCGGGTCTCGCGCTCGACCGGGTCGGAGCTGGCGGCGGCGAGGTCGAGCTGGGATATGACGTGGTCACGGACCCAGGCGGCCTCGGCGAGCGTCTTCATGCCCACCGCGTGCTCATCGACTCCCGGGATGTTGAACTGCCGCGTCACGCTGCCGGGCGTCAGCACCAGATAGTCGTAGTGCTCGACGGTCGTCTCGCCGTTGATCTTCCGCACCACGACGGCCTTGGCGGCCGGGTCGACGCCGACGGCGCCGCCGGGGATGATGACGGTACGGCGCAGCAGCCGGCGCAGGCTGACCGCGACCGACTGCGGGGTCAGGATGCCGGCCGCGACATGCGGGAGCAGCGGCAGATAGAGCTGGTGGTCGTAGGGGGTGACAAGCCTGATCGTGGCCTCGGTGGGCTTGAGGAGGCGCTCCAGTTTGCGCGCGGTCTCCATTCCGGCGAATCCACCACCGACGATCAGGATCCGGGGCACGGTCATCACAGGTCCCTCCAGGCCGAGACGTCGACGCCTGCCACGCTAGTACCCACGTCGACAACGTTCACCCCGTCGCGACGCCGGTCCCCCGCCGTCGGCGCCCGCGGCCCCCCGCCCGGCCGGGCTGCGCCGCCGCGAGCGGAGGGCGTCTGCGGGGTGCGGGGCCCACTCCCGGGTCCGGTCGGCGGTGGCTGCGCCGGTCGATGCCGTACACGCCGGGGATCGCGAACTCGGCCCCGAGGTAACCCGGTTGGGTGCCACCGACAGAGAGGGAGCGGGCGGCCTCCGGACTCCCGTACGCGCCTCCGGCCCGTCCCCGTACCCACCTCGGGGCCGTCCCCGTACGCGGCCCCCGCCCCCGTACACGCCCAAGAACGTCCACGCACGTGACCAGCGCCCCTCGAACACGGATACTGCCGACAGTGGCTCGCCGCCCAGGGCTCACGGCCACCGAGACCGAAGACTGCCAGGCACGTCAGGAGGCTCCCATGAAGATGCTGATCAACGTCCCGGAGACGGTGGTCTCGGACGCGTTGCGGGGCATGGCGGCCGCGCATCCCGAACTGACGATCGACGTGGAGAACCGGGTGATCGTACGGCGCGACGCCCCGGTCGCGGGGAAGGTCGCGCTGATCTCCGGCGGCGGCTCGGGCCACGAGCCCCTGCACGGCGGATTCGTGGGGCCGGGCATGCTCTCGGCAGCTTGCCCTGGCGAGGTATTCACGTCCCCCGTTCCGGACCAGATGGTGCGTGCCGCGGCGGCGGTGGACAGCGGCGCCGGCGTGCTGTTCATCGTCAAGAACTACACCGGTGACGTGCTCAACTTCGACATGGCGGCCGAGCTCGCCGAGGACGAGGGCATCCAGATCGCGAGGGTGCTGGTCAACGATGACGTCGCCGTGACCGACAGCCTCTACACGGCGGGGCGGCGCGGCACCGGTGCCACCCTGTTCGTGGAGAAGATCGCGGGGGCGGCGGCGGACGAGGGGCAGCCGCTGGAGCGCGTGCAGTCCATCGCCCGGCAGGTCAACGAGAACGCGCGCAGCTTCGGTGTCGCCCTCAGCGCGTGCACCACGCCCGCGAAGGGCACCCCGACCTTCGATCTCCCGCCGGGCGAACTGGAGTTGGGCATCGGCATCCATGGCGAGCCGGGGCGTGAGCGGCGCGCGATGATGACCGCGCGCGAGATCGCCGACGTCTCGGTGGACGCCGTCCTCGACGACATGCCGCCGCGCAACCCCGTACTGGTCCTGGTCAACGGGATGGGTGCCACCCCGCTGCTGGAGCTGTACGGCTACAACGCCGAGGTGCAGCGGGCACTGGCCGAGCGCGGCGTCGCGGTCGCCCGCACCCTCGTCGGCAACTACGTCACCTCGCTCGACATGGCCGGCGCGTCGGTCACCCTGTGCCAGATCGACGAGGAGCTGCTGCGGCTGTGGGACGCCCCGGTCAGCACGCCGGGCCTGCGCTGGGGCATGTGATGGTCCGGCGCACGGCTGCCCCGGACCGTGAGTGAGGTCAACGTCCGTACCACGCAAGGAGATCCAGTGCTCGACGCCGACTTCTTCCGCCGTTGGATGACGGCGACCGCCGCCTCCGTCGACCGCGAGGCGGATCGACTGACCGCGCTCGACTCGCCGATCGGCGACGCCGACCACGGCAGTAACCTGCAACGTGGCTTCCGCGCGGTCGCCGCCGCTCTGGACAAGGACGTGCCGGCCGCGCCGGGCGCGGTCCTCCAACTCGCGGGAAAGCAGCTGATCTCGACGGTGGGCGGCGCCTCCGGCCCGCTGTACGGGACGCTGCTGCGCCGCGCCGGCAAGGCGCTCGGGGACGCGGAGGAGGTCACCGAGGAGCAGCTGGCCCAGGCGCTGCGGGCGGGCGTGGACGGGGTGATGGCGCTGGGCGGCGCCGCGCCCGGCGACAAGACCATGATCGACGCCCTGGTACCCGCGGTGGACGCGCTGGCCAGCTCCTTCGACGCGGCCCGGGCGGCCGCCGAGGAGGGCGCCGTCGCGACGACGCCGTTGCAGGCCCGCAAGGGCCGGGCTAGCTATCTGGGAGAGCGCAGCATCGGGCACCAGGACCCCGGTGCCACCTCCTCGGCCCTGCTGATCGCCGCACTCGCGGAGGCCGCCGGTGAGTGACACGTCGGAGAAGCTGGTCGGCATCGTGCTCGTCTCGCACAGTGCCGCCGTCGCCGAGTCGGTCGCCGACCTGGCGAAGGGGCTGGCGGGCGGCGCCGGCACGGTGCCCATCGCCCCGGCGGGCGGCACGCCCGACGGCGGGCTCGGCACCAGCCCCGACCTGGTCACCGCGGCGGCCGCGGCCGTGGACCGGGGGGCCGGGGTCGCCGTGCTCGCGGACCTGGGCAGTGCCGTGCTCACCGTGAAGGCACTGCTGGCCGAGGGCGACGAACTCCCCGAGAACACCCGGCTGGTGGACGCCCCCTTCGTGGAGGGCGCGGTCGCCGCGGTCGTCACGGCCTCGACGGGCGCGGATCTGGCGGCGGTGGAGGCGGCGGCCACGGAGGCGTACGGGTACCGAAAGGAGTGACGCGCCCGACTGACCCGATGGTCTGAGGGCTTGAGGGCTTGAGGGCGCGAGGGCGCGAGGGCGCGAGGGCGCGAGGGCGCGACACGAGCATGCACCCATGATGCGGCCGAGCGCCGGGACCGGACGGGGGCCCGGCGCTCGGCCGACTCGTCGGCGCGGTATCAGCGACGACAGCGAACTGCGCCGACGGCACGAACTCCCTTGCAGGGCGAGCGAGTTCACGCCGCTTGCGGCTCCAGCATACGTATCCCCGCCCGGCAGCGGCGAACATCGCTCGCAGCGCTCCGGGAGAGAGTGAAGCCGAGATCGTCAGCCATGGCCCAAAGCCTGTTCAGCCCTTGTGCCCCACTCGGCCTCTACTCGACGACGGGAGCGGTACGGCTAAGCGAGATCAGGGGCGGGTCCGGGCAGCGACTCGAACTCGTTCAGGGCGTGGGTCAGCCACTGGATCCAGAACGTCTCCAGATCGATGCCGGCCCGCAGCACGAGATGCTGGATGCGGTCCCGCTCCGAGTCCCTGCCCGGCCCGAAGTCGCGCTTCTCGATCTCCTGGTACTCGGCCAACTGCCGCTGGTGCAGGGCGAGGTGGTGACGCAGGTCGCCCTCGATGCCCTCGGTGCCCACCACCGCCGCGGCGCGCAACCTCAGCAGCAGCACATCGCGCATCGGTTTGGGGTCCTGGGACGTGGCCGCCCAGCGGGCGAGTTCGGCGCGGCCGGCGGGCAGAACCTCGTAGGACTTCTTCTGCCCGCGGGCCGGCTGCTCGGTCGGCAGGGCACGGATCAGACCGTCGTGCTCCAGCCGTCCCAGCTCGCGATAGATCTGCTGGTGGGTCGCCGACCAGAAGTAGCCGATCGACCTGTCGAACCGACGAGTCAGTTCGAGGCCTGAGGACGGCTTCTCCAGCAGGGCGGTCAGGATCGCGTGCGGGAGTGACATGGGGCCATCCTAGGGAGGCGGCGCGCAGCGCTCATGAGAGCTAGAGCGCCGCGGCCACCTCCGTGCCCTGCTTGATCGCTCGCTTGGCGTCCAGTTCCGCCGCCACGTCGGCGCCGCCGATGAGGTGCGGCGTCCGGCCCGCGGCCTGCAGCTCCTCGTACAGACCGCGGCTGGGCTCCTGGCCCGTGCAGAGCACGATCGTGTCCACCTCCAGGATGCGGCTCTCACCGTCCACGGTGACGTGCAGGCCCGCGTCGTCGATCCGGTCGTAGCGCACGCCCGGCACCATGGTGACGCCCCGGTGCTTCAGCTCGGCGCGGTGGATCCAGCCCGTGGTCTTGCCGAGTCCCGCGCCGACCTTGGACGTCTTGCGCTGCAGCAGGTGAACGGTGCGCCGCTGAGCGGGCCGCTCGGGCGCCCCGAGGCCGCCGGGAGCGTCGTAGTCCATGTCGACGCCCCAGTGGCGGAAGTAGGTCGCGGGGTCCTCGCTCGCCTTGTCGCCGGTGTCGGTGAGGTACTCGGCGACGTCGAAACCGATGCCGCCCGCGCCCAGGACGGCGACGCGGTCACCGACGGGCGCTCCGTCCCGCAGGACGTCGAGGTAGCCGAGGACGCGGGGATGGTCGATGCCGGGGATCTCGGGGGTGCGCGGGGTGACGCCGGTCGCGACGACGATCTCGTCGAACCCGGCGAGGTCCGCCGCGGCCACCCGGGTGTTCAGCCGGACGTCCACGCCGTGCCGGTCGAGCTGGGTGCGGAAGTAGCGGAGCGTCTCGTCGAACTCCTGCTTGCCCGGCACCTTGCGGGCCACGTTCAGCTGTCCGCCGACCTCGTTCGCCGCGTCGTAGAGCGTGACCTGGTGGCCGCGTTCGGCGGCCGAGACGGCGCAGGCCAGGCCGGCGGGACCGGCACCGACCACGGCGACCCTCTTGCGCAGTCGGGTCGGGGAGAGGACCAGCTCGGTCTCGTGGCAGGCGCGCGGGTTGACCAGGCAGGAGGTGATCTGCCCGCTGAAGGTGTGGTCCAGGCAGGCCTGGTTGCAGCCGATGCAGGTGTTGATGGCCTCGGGGCGCCCGTCGGCGGCCTTGGCCACGAAGTCGGGGTCAGCGAGCATCGGGCGGGCCAGGGACACCATGTCGGCGTATCCCTCGGCGAGCAACTGCTCGGCCAGTTCGGGGGTGTTGATGCGGTTGGTGGTCACGAGGGGGACCGAGACGGCGCCCATGACCTTCTTCGTCACCCATGCGTACGCCCCGCGCGGCACGGAGGTGGCGATGGTCGGGATGCGGGCCTCGTGCCATCCGATGCCGGTGTTGATGATCGTCGCTCCGGCTGCCTCGACCGCCTTGGCGAGCGTGACGACCTCGTCGAAGGAGGAGCCGCCCGGGACCAGGTCGAGCATGGACAGCCGGTAGATGATGATGAAGTCCTCGCCGACGGCCTCGCGGACACGGCGCACGATCTCCACGGGGAAGCGCATGCGGTTCTCGTACGAGCCGCCCCAGCGGTCCTCGCGGCGGTTGGTCTGCGCCGCGATGAACTCGTTGATGAGGTAGCCCTCGGAGCCCATGATCTCCACGCCGTCGTAACCGGCCTGGCGGGCCAGGCGGGCGGCGCGCACATAGTCGTCGATCGTCTGCTCGACCTCGGCGTCGCTGAGCTCGTGCGGGACGAACGGGCTGATCGGGGCCTGGAGCGCGCTGGGCGCGACGAGGTCGCGGTGGTAGGCGTACCGGCCGAAGTGGAGGATCTGCAGGGCGATGCGCCCGCCCGCCTCGTGCACGGCCTCGGTGATGAGGGAGTGCTGCTCGGCCTCCGCGTCGGTGGTGAGCTTGGCTCCGCCCTCGTACGGGCGCCCGGCGTCGTTGGGCGCGATGCCGCCGGTGACGATGAGCCCCACCCCGCCGCGTGCCCGGGCGGCGTAGAAGGCGGCCATGCGCTCGAAGCCGCGCTCGGCCTCCTCCAGGCCCACGTGCATGGAGCCCATGAGCACACGGTTGGGCAGGGTGGTGAAGCCCAGGTCGAGCGGGGTCAGCAGATGCGGGTAGCGGCTCATCGGGCCCTCCGTCCGGCGTGTCCTGGTTCTGTTGTAGACGAGGACGGGGCCTTTATGCAACTAGTTGCACAATGGGGCCCGGGCGCCCCGCACGCGATCGCTGTGCGGGGTGGGCGGTTCGGCTCGGTTCGATCCCGTCACCGTCCGATGCCGGCCGGTCAGGAGATCGCCTGCGCCGAACAGGCCGCCCTCACACTGATCAGGACGTTCTTGCGCTGAACCCTCTCGCCGATCAGAACGCTCTGGTCCCGATCAGGACGTTGGCGTACCACTCGTCCGAGACCGCGAGCCGGGTCCGCAGCCCCCCGCCGGTGAACGCCTCCACGGCCCCGGGGACCTGGTGCTCGCTCGTCTCCACGAGCACCGAGCCGCCGGGCGCCAGCCACCGGGCCGCCTCCGCGGCGACGCGGCGCAGGATGTCCAGGCCGTCCGAGCCTCCGTCGAGGGCGGCCAGGGGCTCATGGTCCCGGGCCTCGGACGGCAGCAGCGGCACCTCGTGCGTGGGCACATAGGGCACGTTCGCGGCCAGGAGGTCGATTCGGCCGCGCAGTTCGTCCGGGAGCGCGGCGAACAGATCGCCCTCGTGGACCCGGCCGCCGTACGCGGCGACATTGCCGCGGGCGCAGCGGACCGCGGCCGGCTCGATGTCGGCGGCATGCAGTTCCGGGCCGTCGAGCGCGGCGGCGAGTGCGGCGCCGACCGCTCCGGAGCCGCAGCACAGGTCCACGACGACGCGGGCGTCCGGCCCGAGCGCGAGAGCTTGCTGTACGAGGAACTCGGTGCGCCGGCGCGGCACGAAGACGCCGGGTTCCACGGTGATGCGCAGTCCGTGGAACTCCGCCCAGCCCAGGACCTGTTCGAGCGGAAGGCCCGCCACCCGCCGGTCGACCATGGCGGCGACCTCGTCGGGCGTGCGGGCGGTGGTGAGGATCAACTCCGCCTCGTCCTCGGCGAAGACACAACCGGCGGAGCGCAGAGCGGAGACGACGCGGGATCGCGACATGGAAGGCATGGAGCCGAGAAGCCTTTCGGTTGACCGAAGGGCGCTCTCGCGGTCACCTAACGGTGGTGATCCGCGCTGACATGAGGTGAGAGCACCCGAGCCGACACAGCGGAAATGGGTCTCACCTCCTCGGCCAACACCGGCCGGGATGATCCGCGGCCAGGACGGTCACCCTAGCAGGAGGGGAATGACCGGCCGTACGCCGGAGCGCGGCGGGTGACGAAGGCCGCCTCCGCATTCCGGTTGTACTCTACAACCAGAACGACCCAGGGAGGCTCCCGTGCAGGCAGTCGAGGCGTCCGACGCAGCCGCCGGCCCCGAGCGGGGCGCGGCCACGCCCGCAACGGCCGAGGAGACCGACGTGACGGACACTGCTCGTACGGCCGGCGCGACGGACACCGCTGACGCGGCCGACGCGACGGACACCGCTGCTGCGGCCGGCGCGGCCGTCGAGACGATCCATCGTGAGTTGACGACGTTCGCCCGGCGCGCCCGCGCCTCGGCCGGCCGGATGCATCCGGAACTCTCGCTCGTCTCCTACACGCTCCTCGGACATCTGGAGGAGAGCGGCGGCTCGACCCGGGCGACCGACCTGGCCGACCACTACGCGCTGGACAAGTCCACAGTCAGCCGCCAGGTGGCCGCCCTGGAGCGGGCCGGACTGATCGAGCGACGGCTCGATCCCGGCGACCACCGGGTCCAGGTGCTGTATCTGACGGAGGCGGGGACGCGGATCCTGGCCCAGGTCACCGAGAGCCGCCGGGAGGCCTTCGGGGAGCGGCTCGCGGGCTGGCCGGAAGAGGACCTGCGACGCTTCGCCGCGTATCTGCTGCGCTACAACAACGTCAATCCTGCCGGGCGTTGACCGGTACCCCTGGGACCCGGGGGTACCGGTCAACGGCCTCCCGGCGTCGTCAGATGCCCACCGTCAGATCCCCACCGTCACACCGCCACCGTCAGACCCCCACCGTCCGCTCGTCCACCGCGGTCTCCGGTACCCGCGCCGAGAGGAACCTCGTCCTGCGGCGGAGCCTGAACCCAAGGGACTCGTAGAGCCGGATGGCGTTGGTGTTGGCCGCGCCGGTGTGCAGGAACGGCGTCTCACCGCGCTCGCGGATGCCGTGCGCCACCGCGAGGATCAGCCGGGTCGCCAGCCCCTGGCCCCGGACGGCCGGATCGGTGCACACGGCGCTGATCTCCGTCCAGCCCGGCGGGTGCAGTCGCTCTCCGGCCATCGCGACCAGTGCGCCGCCCCGGCGAATGCCCAGATAGGTGCCGAGTTCGATGGTGCGCGGCAGGAAGGGGCCCGGCCGGGTGCGCTCGACCAGGTCCAGCATCTCCGGCACATCGGCCGCGGTGAGTCGTACGGCCTCCGGTTCGGGAGCGGCGGGGATCCCGTCGTCGACGAGCTGCACGCCGTCCAGGTCGAAGGTGATGTCCCAGCCCTGCGGCAGCTCGCCGCGGAAACCGGGCAGCGGAGCCTCGGCGCCCGGACCCGCGAGCGCCGCGAGGTCGGCCCAGTCGTCGGCGCCCGGGTCGTCGGGCAGCCCGACCCAGGGGGAGACGTCCGTCGGGTAGCGCAGGACGCGGCCCCGGCGCTCGGCGAAGTGGGCGTGGGGGCCGGTCAGCGAGGCGAGCGCGGGGTTGTCGAGAACGTGCCGGATGTCACTCATGCGCCGACCTCGATCACGACCTTGCCCCGGGCGTGGCCCTCCTCGACGGCGCGCAGCGCCTCGCCTGCGCGCTCCAGCGGGAAGGTCCGGGTGACGTGGGGGGCCAGGTCGCCGCGCACCACCAGACGCGCGACCTCGTCGAGCACGGCAGCGGTGCGGGCCCGGCTCACGGGTGCCCCGCCCAGCCGCCCGACCTCCAGGCGCGCCGCGGCGGAGACAAGCTTCGACCGGTCGGTCAGCAGTGCGGCGGCTTCCTCCATCACGTCACCGCCGACGAGGTCGTAGACACCGTCCACTCCGTCCGGGGCGACGGCCCGCACCCGCCCGGCCAGTTCCGGGCCCGGCGCGACATACACGGCGCCGAGCTGCTCGACGAAGTCCTTCTTGCCCTCGCTCGCCGTGCCGATCACGCGCAGCCCGAAGGCACGGGCGATCTGTACGGCGGCGACCCCGACTCCCCCGCCGGCGCCGGTGACCAGCAGCGTCGCACCGGCGGGCAGGTCCAGCTGGCGGATCCCGTCGTACGCGGTGGCCGCGGCGATGGGCAGGACCGCGGCGTCCGTGAAGGACAGCCCCGCCGGCAGATGCGCCGTCACCGCGGCGGACAGCAGGGCGTACTCGGCGTATCCACCGGACACGGTGTTGCCGAAGACCGCGTCCCCTGGGGTGAAACCGGTCACGCCCTCGCCGATCTCCTCCACGGTCCCGGCCGCCTCGCCGCCGAAGACGACGGGAAAGCTCGGCTCTCCCGTGTCGCCGGGCAGCCTCAGGCCCCCACGGAGCTTCCAGTCGACGGGATTCACGCCCGCCGCGCGCACCGCGACGAGTATCTGTCCGGGGCCGGGGCTCGGCCGCTCCACCTCTACGAACGTCTCGGTCTCCGGGCCGCCGTTCCGCGTGTACGCATACGCCTTGGGCATGTACTGCCTCACTCTCCTTCGCTGTCGCCGGACCGCGGGTCCAGGAGCCACCGGCACCGGCCACTATTGGCCAAGGACGATCATGTGGCGGCTATTCCCAGGCCGTCGGAGAGTTCACACGCCGGCAACGACCGGGATCGGCCGGGGCGGGAGCACCGTGCGCGGGCGCGTACGGTGGAGGGCGTCCGCATCGATCGCGCCCGGCCGGCGGTCCCGTCCGGCCGCCTGGAGAGGCACCACCCCACCATGCACGTCACCCGTGGCTTCACCGGGCGCCCGCGCGTCACCGACCCCGGGCTGCCGCCCGGCCAGTACGACGCGGGCGACGACTGGCCCGTCCTGTCCGCCGAGGTCACCCCCGCGCTGACGGCCGCGGACTGGTCCTTCCGGATCGACGGCGAGGTGGTCGAACCGCGCACCTGGACCTGGGCGGAGGCGCATGCGCTGCCCGCGTCGGCGTACAGCGGTGACATCCACTGCGTGACCGGCTGGTCGAAGTTCGGGGTGCGCTTCGGGGGCGTGTCGCTGGACGCGTTCCTGGAGGCCGTACGGCCGGGGGCGACGGCCACGCACGCCGTCGCCTACTCCCACACCGGGTACACCGCCAACCTTCCGCTGGCCGACCTCACCGGAGGGCGCGCCTGGATCGCCTTCGAGTACGACGGCAGGCCGCTGCCGGCCGAGCACGGCGGCCCGGCCCGGCTGGTGGTGCCGCACCTGTACTTCTGGAAGAGCGCCAAGTGGATCGCGGGCCTGAGGATCCTCGACCACGACGAGCCGGGGTTCTGGGAACAGAACGGCTATCACGCGCGGGGCAACCCGTGGGAGGAGCAGCGGTACTCCGGTGACTGAGGTGACTGAGCCGGGCGTGACCATCGGCCGCTTTCTGCCGCCCACACGGTTCGCCGTACCCGGGCGGATCGCCGTGAGCGGCAGCACCGCCGCGAACTGGCGCACCGCGACGCTGACCGAGATCCGCCGGGAGACACCGCGCGCCGCGACCTTCCGGTTCGCGGTTCCCGGCTGGGCGGGACATCTGCCCGGCCAGCACCTGCTGTTGCGGCTGAGGGCCGGGGACGGTTACGTCGCGCAGCGGCACTACTCGATCGCGTCGCCCCCCGACGACACCGGGCACATCGAACTGACCCTGGACCAGGTCGAGGGCGGCGAGGTGTCCGGCTGGTTCCACACCGTGGCCGAGCCCGGGGACCGGATCGAGATGCGCGGCCCGCTGAGCGGCTTCTTCGCCTGGCCCGGCGACCGGCCCGCGCTGCTCATCGGCGCCGGCTCGGGGGTCGTCCCGCTGATGTCGATGGTGCGCCACCACCGGGCACGCGGTCTGGACGTGCCGCTACGGCTGCTGGTCTCGGCCCGCGGACCGGAGGATCTGATCTACGCGGACGAGTACGGCGTCGAGACCACGCCCGTCTTCACCCGCAGCGCGCCCCAGGGAACGCCGGTGGGGCGTATGTCCGCGGCCCATGTGGCGCCGCTCATGGCCGAGGCGCCTCCCAGTGGGTGGGAAGCCTATGTGTGCGGTTCCAACGCGTTCGTGGAGCATGCCTCGCGGCTGCTGGTCGAGGCCGGGCAGCCGGTGGACCGCATCCGTATCGAACGCTTCGGCTGAACCCTCGAGCGCTCGAAGCTCCGGACGGAATGGGCGCCCGCCCGCCGCGCCATCGGCCGCGCCACAGGTTTCGGGGCCACATGGCCGGGAACCTCGCCGGGGAGGAGAATCGGCATAAAAGGCCGTTTCATGTCGGCGCATCCAGTGTCGCGTCCGCGGCGCGTTCGGAGCTCGTCCGCGTCGCGTTCGCGCCGGTCCGTCCACGGCCGCCCCGGGCCCGGGGTCGGCGGTGCGGCCGGTCCGGCAGGAGCGGGTCCGATGCGGGGCGTGTCGGGGCCGCCGTCGCCGCCAGGCGCGGGCGGCGGGGGTGCCGTACGGCCTGCCCCTCGGGGGTGGGCCGGTGCACCGCGGGCGCCGTCGTGCGGTGCTGCGCCGAGGGGCTCCTTGATCGTGGCCGGGGGCGGTGTGCGGGTTCCCCAGGGGGCTCGGCCCCTCCACGAGCGGGACGTGGCGGCAAGGAGGTCGAGATGCGAACCCGGATGCGCGGCTGGCGCTGGCGGCGCAATCCGCTGCGCCGGCGTTCGGATGTCGTCGAGGCATGGACGTCGCTCCTTCTCGCCCTGCTGCTGTGCGTCGGGGCGCCGCTCGTCGGCACGGCCGTGGGCTGGTGGGCGTACGGCGACGCACACACGACGCAGACCGCCCAGCGCGCGGAACGCCATCAGGTGCCCGCGGTGCTCCTCCAGGACGCCCCCGCCGCGACTCCCTCGGCGCAGGGCGCCAAGCAGCCCCTGTACCGGGTGCCGGTGCGCTGGACCGAGCCCGGCAAGGGCACCCGGACGACGGTCGCGAAGGTCCCGGCGGGCTCGCTGAGCGGCGACCGGGTGCGGGTCTGGCTGGACGCGAAGGATCACGGAGTCTCCCCGCCGCCCAGTGACGCCGCGGTGTGGCAGCACGGCCTGACAGCGGGGGTGTGGGCCGCGGCCGGCGTGGCCGGGGCGGTCTTCCTGGGCCGCGCGGTGATCGGCCGGATCGCCGAGCGGCACCGCATGGCGGAGTGGGAGGACGAATGGGCCCGCACGGGGCCGGACTGGGGACGGCGCACGGCGTGAACAGCCGGGACCGAGCGTCGGCGAACGGGCGGTCTGGCGGCGCCCCGGACGCCACCGTACGGTGTGATCGCCCGCATCCGTGACGTCAAAGGCGGTCCTCCATGGCCCTGTTCGACCTGCCTCTCGACCAGCTCTGCGACTACCGGAGCGCCTCGGTGGAGCCTTCGGACTTCGACGTCTTCTGGACGAAGACGCTGCAGGAGACCCGCGAACACGATCTGGACGCCCGCTTCGAGCCCGTCGCGACCGGACTGAGAACGGTCCAGGTGTACGACGTGACCTTCGCCGGCTTCGGCGGCCACCCGGTCAAGGGCTGGCTGACCGTGCCGGCCGCCGCGGACGATCCGCTTCCCACCGTCGTGGAGTTCGTCGGCTACGGCGGCGGGCGTGCGCTGCCGCACATGCATCTGCTGTGGGCGTCGGCGGGCTTCGCGCACTTCGTGATGGACACGCGCGGGCAGGGCAGTACGTGGGGCGGCGGCGACACGCCCGACCCGGTGGGCAGCGCGCCGGCCGTTCCCGGGTTCATGACGCGAGGCGTCGAGGATCCCGAGACGTACTACTACCGGCGGCTGTTCACGGACGGTGTGCGCGCCGTCGAGGCGGCCCGGGCCCACCCGCTGACCGACGCCTCACGCACCGCGGCCGTCGGCGCCAGCCAGGGCGGCGGCATCACGATCGCGGTCGGCGGTCTCGTACCGGACCTGGTGGCGATCGCGCCGGACGTGCCGTTCCTGTGCGACTTCCCGCGCGCGACGACCCTCACGGACCGCCAGCCGTACCGGGAGATCGGCACCTACCTCAAGACGCACCGTGGCCGCACCGAGCGGGTGTTGCGGACCCTGTCGTACTTCGACGGCGTCCACTTCGCCGCGCGCGGCCGGGCGCCCGCGCTGTTCTCGGCGGCGCTGGAGGACCAGACGTGCCCGCCCTCCACGGTCTTCGCCGCGTTCAACGCGTGGGCGCACGAGGACAAGACGATCGAGGTCTACGACTTCAACGACCATGAGGGCGGCGGACCCCACCAGCAGGCGGTCCAGCTGCGCTGGCTGCCCGCCCGGTTCTGAGAAGGTGTCAGGAACGCTTCGGGAACTCCGGTTCCCGGTGACGCGGGACACGGGCCGGATTCGGCCGAAGTGCCGATCGGCCCTTTCCTGGTGGTTTAGACCAATGCTAGATGTGGTCGCGCACTGATTCCACACGGCTACGTCTTGTCACCAGGAGGCGCGGACATGGCCCGCACCACCCCGTCCGACCACCCCCTTCCTCACCCGCCCGAGGAACCGCTCTACTGGAGGATCGCCACCGAACTGCTGGGCGAGTTACGTGACGGCGGCATCCCGCCGGGGGAACGGCTGCCCGGTGAGCGGCAGTTGGCCGCGCACTTCCAGGTCAGCCGGGAGACCGTGCGCCAGGCCCTGCAGATCCTGCGCCGGGCCGGACTGGTCGCCACCGACCGGCGCGGCAGCCACGCGGTTCTGCCCGGCGCGACGGCCGAGCACGTGCCCTCGCTGGCCTTTCCCGTGGGCGCTCAGGGCGCGGAGCCCGGCCGGGCGACCGTCACCTGGGAGGTCCCCTCCCCCGAGCACGCCCGGGAGCTGGGCCTCGCGCCCCGGCGGCCCACCCTCGTCCACCGCTATACGTCCGCCGCGGCGGACGGAAGCGGGACGCGGACGGCCGTCACCTCGTTCTCCGCCGTCGCCGTCGCCGAGGTGCCGGAACTGGCCCGCTACCGCGATCGGGCGGACGGCAGGGCCTCGGCCGAACTGTGGCGTGCCTACGACTGGATGCGCACGGCCGGTCTGACCCTGCACCACCGTGACGGGATCACCCCGCTGCCACCCACCGTGCGGGTGACCCGGCGCGTGCACGACCAGTGGGACCGGCCGCTGGAGATCACCGATCTCGTGGTGGAGGCGCAACGCGAGGCGTTGGTCTACGAGTTCACCCTGCCGGCGGCCGGCTGACCTCCGCCGGGGGCCCCGCCGCCCGCCCGCGTGGCCACGAGCAGCCGGCAGCGCGGGCTGCCGTCCGGCCGGCGGCCGAAGTCCGGCAGCGCCTGATGCTCCACCGTGAACCCGGCGCGGCTCAGCTCACGCCGGACGTCGCCGAGGCGGAACGCCCGGTAGTACATCACGAACGGCGGGCGCCACAGGGCGTTGCGGACGCGCATCGCGGTGTCGAAACCGAGCAGCGCCCAGTACCAGGGTGAGGCCGGGCGAGGCGGGGCCCCGATCGGGAACACGAACCGTCCGCCCGGCCGCAGTACCGAGTGGACCTGCGTGAACAGCCCGGGCAACTCGCCCGGCAGGAAGTGACCGAAGGCGCCGAAGCTCACGACGAGATCGAAGACGGGACCGAAGGGCAGGGCGCGGGCGTCGCCTCGCACCCAGTCCACCCTCGGCCACCCGCCGGCCGGCATCTGCCGCCGCGCGACGGCCAGCATGCCCGCACTGAAGTCGACCCCGGTGACGCTCTCGCGGCAGACCGTGCGCAGCACGTCCGTCCCCGCCCCCGTACCGCAGCACAGATCCAGTCCGTGGCCGAAGGGACCCATCGTCTCCAGCGCGCGCTCGACGGCGTCCAGCACCGCGTCCGACGTCCGGAACGGGGTGTGATCGAACTTGGGCGCGAGCAGGTCGTAGCCGCGCTCGACCGAGGACAGCGCCTGAACGGCCAGCTCACGCAGGCTGGGACCGTGCGGGGAGAACATCACACCAGCTTAGGACGCCCGGAGACCGCGCGGACCCGGTTCCCCGGTCGTCCGGTCAGGCGTCCGCGGGCGGCCGTCCGGCGGTGTGCCCGCCGGCCCGGGGGAGCCGGCCGGTGCCGTCGCGGCCGGTACGGGCGGGTGGGGCAGCCGGCGGGCGAGGGGCAGCACGGCGGCGCGCCCCGCGGTCGGCCACGCGCTGGAGACGTCGGGTGTGGAACTGGCGGACGGCACCGTCTCCGCCCAGGGCTTCGGCTTCGGAGTCTTCGAACTCGACCGCCGGTTCGTGTCGGGTCGAGTGGCACGCCCTTCGCCTTCTGAGTGCCCAGCCCCGGTGACAACGTTGTTCCGCTTCACCTCTTGACGCACTTGGTTCAGACCTTTAGCTTTCGGGCCGTCACATCCCGTGCATACGCACGGAGTTCGCGCCCCTGTCTGGCCAACCCCCACGAGGTGTCGACAACGATGACCACGGCCCAGCTCCCCTTCAGACGATTCACGCTCATACGCGCGGTCCTCGGCCGGTTCACGGTCGGGGCCGTCGTCGCGGTCCTGATGGCCGCCCTGTTCTCCGCCACGCCCGCACACGCAGCCGACGGCCGGATCACCGGCCTGGCCGGGAAGTGCGTCGACGTGGCGGGAGCCAACAGCGCCAACGGAACCGCCGTACAGCTCTACGACTGCAACGGGACCAATGCCCAGCTCTGGTCCAACCCCGGCGACGGCACGCTGCGGGCACTCGGCAAATGCCTGGACGTCGTCGACCGGAGCACGGCCGACGGGGCGGCGGTCCAGCTGTGGGACTGCACGGGCGGCGCCAACCAGCAGTGGGTGGTCACCGCCGCCCACGACATCGTCAACCCGGCCGCGAACAAGTGCCTGGACGTCCGCGACAACAACTCGGCCAACGGCACCCGGTTGCAGATCTGGAGCTGCTCGGGTGGGGCCAACCAGAAGTGGAACGCCCCCGCGAGCGGTGGCGGGAACACGAATCCGTCCGGATTCGTCGTCAGCGAGGCCCAGTTCAACCAGATGTTCCCGAACCGGAACTCGTTCTACACCTACAGCGGGCTGGTACAGGCCCTGAGTTCCTACCCCGGGTTCGCGAACACCGGCAGCGACACGGTGAAGAAGCAGGAGGCCGCGGCCTTCCTGGCCAATGTCAGCCATGAGACGGGCGGACTGGTCTACGTGGTGGAGCAGAACACCGCCAACTACCCCACCTACTGCGACTGGAGCCAGTCCTACGGCTGCCCGGCCGGTCAGGCCGCATACTACGGGCGAGGTCCCCTCCAGCTCAGCTGGAACTTCAACTACAAGGCCGCGGGCGACGCGCTCGGCATCGATCTGCTCGACAACCCGTGGCTCGTGCAGAACGACTCCGCCATCGCCTGGCGTACGGGCCTGTGGTACTGGAACACGCAGTCCGGCCCCGGCACCATGACCCCGCACAACGCCATGGTGAACCAGGCCGGCTTCGGGCAGACCATCCGCAGCATCAACGGCTCGCTGGAGTGCGACGGCAGGAACCCCGCCCAGGTACAGAGCCGCGTCGACGCCTACCAGCGGTTCACCTCGATCCTCGGCGTCAGCCCCGGCTCCAACCTGTACTGCTGAGTACACCAGGGGGCCGGGGCGCACCGCCCCGGCCCCCGTACGACCGGCCCACGGCCCACGGCTCAGGGCCGAGGACGCACGGGCAGCGTCCGTACGCTGTTGCCGACGAAACTGGCGTGGCGGATCAACTCGTCCTCGGCAACCGCGAGTTCCAGGTCCGGGAAACGCGTGAACAGCCGCTCCAGCGCGATCCCGGCCTCCAGACGGGCCAGCGGCGCGCCCAGGCAGTAGTGGGCGCCGTGCCCGAGTGACAGATGCCGCGGCGTGCCGCTGCGCCCGGGCCGCGTGACGTCGAACCGGTCCGCGTCCGCGCCGTACACCGCCGGGTCGCGTCCGGCGGCGGAGTATCCGGCGAGCACCGGTGTCCCCTGCGGAATGACGGTCCCGTCCACGGTCAGATCCCGCACGGGGTAGCGGAACGGGAAGTAGCTGACGGGCGCGTCCCAGCGCAGGGTCTCCTCGACGACGTCGTCCCAGCCCGCCTGCCCCCTGCGCACCAGGTCCAGCTGGTCAGGATGGCCGCACAGGGCCCGTACGGCGTTGGTGACCAGGTTCATCGTGGTCTCGTGGCCGGCGATGATCATCAGCACCAGGGTGCCGGTCAGCTCCTGCCGGCTGAGCCGGTCGCCGTCCTCGTCGCGGGCGGCGATGAGCGCGCTGATGAGATCGTTCCCGGGCTCCGCGGCCTTGGCGGCGGCGATCTCGTCGAGGACGGCGACCAATCCGCTGTTGGCGGCGATGACCTGCTCGGGACCGATGTCGGTGGCGACGACCTGGCTGGACAGCCGGTGCAGCCGGTCCCGGTAGTGGTCCGCCACGCCGAGCAGCTCGCTGATCACCCGCATCGGCAGGGGCAGTGCGAAGTGCCGACGCAGATCGGCCGCTCCACCGTCGGACAGGGCCGCGTGGACCAGGTCGTCGAGCAGGCTGTCGGTCAACTCCTCGACTCTGGGCCGTAGTTGTGCGACACGCCGGGCCGTGAACGCCCGGCTGACGAGCGAGCGCAGCCGCCGGTGGTCGTCTCCGTCGGCCGTGGTCATCCCCCGCACGGCCGCGAAGGTCATGAGCGGCCAGCCCTGGGCGATCCTTCCCCCGCGCAGGGCGGTGAAGTGCCGGGCGTGCTTGGCGACGTCGGGATGCGCGAGGAACTCCCTGAGCGCCTCGTGCCCCAGTACGGCCATGCCCTCGATGTCCCCGGGCATCAGGACCGGCGCGACGGACCCCCGGGCGAGGAGCCGCGCGTTGTCGGCGTGCGGGCAGCCACCGGCGGGATCCAGACGATGTGGTGCGGCGGAGGAGGTGTCCACCGGTGACTCCTTGTCGCGGGGGCGGGCCGACGCCGTACGACGATCGATTCTGCCCAGGATCGGGACCCTGGGAACACGCCCCGGGGAATAGACGGCGCCGCCCACGCGCTGACGGGGGTGCACGGCGACCTGTCGGCGGTGTGCGACACCCCGGCAGCGGTGCACACCCAGACGTCGAGTGCTACAGTGCGGTCAGCACCTGTGTACGCCCCGTTTAGGGCGCCGGTGCCGTTCCCCGCAGTTCGCCGTTCTGTCCGCCGTCGTCATCGACCGGCGCACCGGCTTTCCCGCATCACCTCTCGGCCAGCGCTCTTCGGCTGTACCCGAGGTGAGGTTCCCCGCCGCGACGAGGTGTGAGCATGCCGCCTCCCGGCCCTCCCTTTCTCCCTTCTTGTTCTCCGTCCGTGAAAGGACCTCATATGACCACCACACTCCAGCCCCCTCCCGTGGCACAGCAGCAGACGCCGCAGTCCGTCACGGGAGTCCTCGACATCGACCACGGCGGGAAGGGGCACCTGCGCGCCGCCGGCGGCCAGGCCTCGCCCGCCGATCCCCAGGTCTCCCCGGCCCTGGTCCGCCGCCACGGCCTGCGCAAGGGCGACACCCTCGTCGGCCTCCGCGCCGGGCGGGCCGTCACCGAGGTGACGCAGATCAACGGCCGTACGCCCGAGCAGCTGCGCGGACGCCCGCACTTCCGCGACCTCACCCCGCTGCACCCGCGCGAGCGGCTGCGGCTCGAACACCCCGCGGCGGGCCTGTCCGGGCGCGTCGTCGACCTCCTCGCGCCCGTCGGAAAGGGGCAGCGCGGCCTGATCGTCGCCCCGCCGAGGACCGGCAAGACGGTACTGCTCCAGCAGATCGCCGCGGCCGTCGCCGCCAACCACCCTGAGTGCCGCCTGATGGTGGTGCTGCTCGACGAGCGGCCCGAGGAGGTGACCGACATGCGGCGCTCGGTGCGCGGCGAGGTGTACGCCTCCACGTTCGACCGGACGCCGAAGGAGCACATCGCGCTCGCGGAACTGGTCGTCGAGCGGGCCAAGCGGCTCGTCGAGCAGGGGGAGGACGTCGTCATTCTGCTCGACTCGCTGACCCGGCTGTGCCGGGCGCACAACAACGCGGCAGCCTCCGGTGGCCGCACCCTGAGCGGTGGCGTCGACGCCGCCGCCCTGCAGGGCCCGAAGCGGCTCTTCGGCGCCGCCCGGCTGGCGGAGGAGGGCGGCTCGCTCACGATCCTCGCCACCGCCCTGGTCGAGACCGGCTCCCGTGCCGACGACTTCTTCTTCGAGGAGCTGAAGAGCACCGGCAACATGGAACTGCGGCTGGACCGGGAGCTGGCCGCCCACCGGATCCACCCGGCTGTGGACATCGCCGGATCCGGTACCCGCCGCGAGGAACTCCTGCTCTTTGCAGCCGAGTTGACGACCGTACACGGACTGCGGCGGGTCCTGAGGTCGCGGGACGGGCAGACGAACCTTCAGACCCTCCTGGAGCGGATGCGGGCCGCGCCCGACAACGCGACCTTCCTGCGCCTGATTCAGCCCACCCTGCCGACGACCTGACGGCCCCGCAGGGCGAGCCGCGGAGTCAGGCATCCGGGTGTCCGATGCCGCCACTCGGCGCAAGCTGCCCAGGCGCGGCCACCAGGACCGCCCCAAGGTGGCGAGTATGACCATAGGATTCTCGTCCCGCGTCGTCCTCTCCTGCTGCGCTCTCGGCGTGGCCTGGACGGCGGCCCTCTCGCCCCATCCCGCCGTCGCCGTCGCGGGCCCCGACTCCGACATCCCACGGCCCACGGCTCCCGGAACCTCCCTCCTGTACGCGTCGGGAACGCAGGTACGACAACGCGCGGGGGTGCCCGAACTCCCCGAGACGTCGGCGCTGTCGTGGCTGGTCGCCGACGCGGGCACCGGGCAGGTGCTGGCCGCGCACGACGCGCACCGCCCGCTGCCGCCCGCCAGCACCCTCAAGACACTGTTCGCCCTCACCGTGCTGCCGGGACTGCCCGCCGAAGCCCGGCACACCGTCACCGCGCGGGAACTGTCGAACGTCGGTCCCGGCAGCAGCCTCGTCGGGGTGAAGGAGGGCGACACCTACCGGGTCAGCGACCTGTGGCGGGGGGTGTTCCTGAACTCCGGCAACGACGCCGTCCATGTGCTGGCCGCACTCCACGGCGGAGTGCAGACCACGGTCCGTCAGATGCAGGCCAAAGCCCGTGCCCTGGGCGCACTGGACACCCATGTGGTCTCCCCCGACGGGTACGACGCCGACGGCCAGGTGTCCTCGGCCTACGACCTCGCGGTGTTCGGGCGGACCGGACTGCAGAACCCGGATTTCGCGCGCTACTGCGCCACCGCCGAGTCGAGCTTCCCCGGCGACGAGGGCCAGACGTACGAGATCGCCAACACCAACCGGCTGCTGACCGGCCGCAACGGCGTCCAGCCCTACCCGGGACTGATCGGCATCAAGAACGGCTACACGAGCCATGCCGGCAACACGCTCGTGGCCGCCGCCCGACGCGGCGGCCACACCCTTCTGGTGACCGTGATGAACCCACAGGTCGGCGGTGGGTTCGCGGTCTACGAGGAGGCGCGCTCGCTGCTCGACTGGGGCTTCGCCGCCGTCGGGCGGGTGACTCCGGTCGGCTCGCTGTCACCCGAAAGGCCGACCGTGTCACGGGCCGGCCCGGCCGCGCTGCCGAGGACGGCGGCCCCGGACCGCGACACGGCCGGCTGGGCCGCCCCGGGAGTGCTCGCGGGTGCGGTGGGCGTGAGCGCGGGCGCGGCGGCCGGGCTGACGTTGTGGCTGAGGAGAAGACGCTCGCCGGGCGCCTGACCGACCGGCAGTCCGAGCAGCAGCCCGAGGGTGATCCAGGTGTAGGTGTTGCTGCCGAGGAAGCCGTCGATGCCGGACGCGTCGTCGAACCACAGCCACACCACGCTGCTGCACAGCAGCACGTACAGCACGGCCGCGATGCGCAGTCGGCGGGCGCGCAGCAGCACGGCGAAGGACGGCAGCAGCCAGACGAGGTGGTGCACCCAGGTGATCGGGCTGACCAGACAGGCGGCCAGCCCGGTCAGGGCGAAGGCGCCCCGCCAGTCGCCGGCCCGCAGCGCGCGGTGGGTACGCCACCCCCACACCGCGAGAACCAGCACCACGGCCGTCGCCCAGGCCGCGTGGCTCGGGGCGTCGGGCGCCGCGAGCCGGGCCAGGATGCCCTGGAGCGACTGGTTGGAGACATAGTCCAGGCGGCCGACGCGGGTGGTGTCCCAGACGGCGTGCGTCCAGTAGAAGCGGGAGGCGCCCGGTGCCGCCCAGGCCGCGAGCAGGGTCGCGCCGACGGTGACCGCCGTCGCCACGGCGGCGGCCCGCCAGCGCCGGGCGAGCAGCAGCAGGCCGATGAAGACCGCGGGCGTCAGCTTCACGGCCGCCGCGAGTCCGATACCCGCCCCGGCCCAGCGCTCACGCCCGCTGGACAGCAGCCAGGCGTCGGTGAGCACGAGTGCCAGCAGCAGCAGATTGACCTGCCCGAAGCTGAAGGTGTCCCGGACGGGTTCGAGCAGCGCGAGCGCGCAGGCGGCGAGCGCCCAGCCGAACCAGCCGTGGCGGCGCAGTTCCCGGCCCAGGAGGATCCACAGCACGAGGACGGCGGCCGCCAGGTTCAGCAGCAGCGCGAGGACGATGGCGGTGCCGAGGCCGACGTACGCCATGGGCAGCATGCTCAGGGCGGCGAACGGCGGATAGGTGAAGCCGTACGTCGTCCCCGGCACCCGGTAGTCGTAGATGTGCCCGCCGTGGTGGATCCAGGTGTGCACGGTCCCGTAGTACACACGCAGGTCGAACCAGTCCCGCAGGAGCGGGACCGTGGCGGTGAAGACGGCGACGGCGGCGGCGAGTGTCAGTACGAGGGCCAGTCGGCCCTTCTCGGTGTGCGGCGCTCTCACGCGGTCCGTCCCAGCACCGGCGCCTGAGCCGCCTGGTGCGCCTGCCAGAGCACCACGATCGCGAGGACGCCGCCCGAGACGGCCAGCAGCACCTGGGCGAGGTCCGGGGCCGAACCGCTCGGCAGCACCGCGAGCGCGAGGACCGCGGTGGCGGCGGCCACCCGGTGGCGCACGGAGCTGCTGGGCGCGGCGGCGGCGATGAGGAACAGTCCCCACAGGGCGTACCAGGGGCGGATCGCGGGGCCGAGGACGGCCACGACGGCAAGGCTGAGGCCGAGCGCGTAGACCGGGGTGGGCCGCAGCCGCAGCCAGATGAGCAGCACGGCGATCATTGTCGCCAACAATCCGGCCGCGTGCCACACCGGAATCGCGAGGGGTGCGAAGTCACTGCCGAGGTTGTCGAGCAGCCGCCCGGTGACCCGCCCGAGGACGCTGGTGGGTGACCAGTTGTGCGGGGAGATGGGTGTCTTCAGGGCCGCCACCCAGCCGTAGCCCGTACCGGCGACGGCCGTGACCACCACCGTCGTGGCCAGCGCGACCACCGTCGTCGTCACCACCGCCCGGATCACACCGACCTGCCGCCGCAGCGCGATGACGGCCACCAGGCCGAGCGCGGCCGGGGCCTTGACCAGTGCGGCGAGCGTGATCAGGACGACGCCGAGGATATGCAGCCGGCCGCGCGCGGCGAGCAGGCCGACGCCGAGCAGGCCCAACATGATGGCGTCGTTGTGGGCACCGGCCACCAGATGCAGCAGCACCAGCGGGTTGAGGGCGCCGAGCCAGAGCGCCGCCGCCGGGTCGGCGCCGCACTGGCGGGCCAGCCGGGGCAGCGCCACCGCCATCAGGGCCACGCCGACGAGCGCGACCAGCCGCATACCGAGCAGCCCGGCCGGCAGTTCGCCGCGGGTCAGGCCGGAGAGCCCGGAGGCGACGGCGAGGAAGACCGGCCCGTACGGGGCCGCGGTGTCCCGCCACACCGGTGCGACCTCGTCCGCCATCGGCCCGCCGAGCTGTGCGGGTCCGTGCGCGTACACGTCTATATGGGCGTGGACCATGGCGCCCTGCGCGAGGTAGCTGTAGACGTCCCGGCTGAACAGCGGCGGGGCGAGCAGCAGCGGTGCGGCCCAGACGGCGAGGACGAGCAGCAGGGCGCGCGGCGTCGGCGGCTCGGGGCCGCGGATCACCCGGCCCAGCAGCGCCCACGCCGCGATCAGCAGCACCACACCGAAGTAGACCCCCACCAGCCCGAGGGCGGCGCGCCCGGACTCGGGGGAGACCAGATCCGCGACCGGCAGAGCCCCGGCGGTCCCACCGCCCAACGCTAGAAAGGCGGTACCGGCCAGGCCAAGTGCCTGACAGCGGCGGAGATCGACGGGGAAAGCCATGGCCAACACTCGGGAAGCGTGTCAACACCGAATGGACGGAAGGCGACGTTCTACCCTCAGGGTGGCGACCTGCGTGTGACCGCCGTGTAACCGGAACCCTCACGCGCCCGGCGGCTCGTTCAGAACACGGACAGTCCCGTGAGGGTCGTGAACCGGTCCAGTGCCGCGACGCCCGCCACCGAGTTGCCGCGCTCGTCCAGGCCTGGGCTCCAGACGCACAGCGTGCAGCGGCCGGGCACGACCGCGATGATCCCGCCGCCGACCCCGCTCTTGCCGGGCAGGCCGACCCGGTAGGCGAAGTCACCCGCCGCGTCGTAGGTGCCGCAGGTCAGCATCACCGCGTTGATCTGTTTGGCCTGGCTGCGGGTCAGCAGCCGGGTGCCGTCGGCGCGGATGCCGTGACGGGCCAGGAAGCCGGTGGCGAGGGCGAGGTCCGCGCAGGACGCCTCGATGGAGCACTGCCGGAAGTACTGGTCGAGAAGGGCCGGCACCGGGTTGCCGATGTTGCCGTAGGACGCCATGAAATGTCCGAGGGCGGCGTTGCGGTCGCCGTGCGCGGTCTCGGAAGCGGCGACCTCCTGGTCGAAGCCCAGCTCCGGGTTGCCGCTCTCCGCCCGCAGGAAGTCGAGCAGGGTGCCGGCCGCGTCGTCGGTACGGCTGTGCAGCCGGTCGGTGACGACGAGGGCGCCCGCGTTGATGAAGGGATTGCGCGGGATGCCGTTCTCGTACTCCAGTTGGACCAGGGAGTTGAACGGGTTGCCGGAGGGCTCCCGGCCCACGTGCTCCCACAGTTCGTCGCCCTCCCGGGCCAGCTCCAGGGCGAGGGTGAAGACCTTGGTGATGGACTGCGCGGAGAACGGCTGCCGCCACTCCCCCACTCCGTAGACCGTGCCGTCCAGCTCGGCGACCGCCATGCCGAAGCGATGCGGGTCCAGGGCGGCGAGCGCGGGGATGTAGTCGGCGGCCCGGCCGCGCCCGGGCCGCTGCTCTATCTCTTCGGCGATGCGTTCCAGCACGGGCTGGAAGGTCAGCGAGGGGGCCATGGTCACTATCGTGCCGTCCCGCCGAGCCAGCCGCTCACCCGAGGTACCTCATGGTCATGTTCTGGATCCCGTACACCACGACGGCGTTCTCGTCACGGCGGGGCGGCCGCGCCCGGCGGCCGCCCCGAGGCGTGTTCTCCCTGGTCGGCGGCGTGTCAGAGCTTCGGTGAGCTGCTGCCCGCGAGCACCTCGGGGCGCAGCAGGCCGACGAGCCGCTCGGCCGGCAACAGGCCCTTCTCCAGGACGAGTTCGGCGACCCCTCGGCCCGTGGCGAGGGCCTCCTTGGCGATGTCGGTGGCCGCCTCGTACCCGATGTACGGGTTGAGGGCGGTCACCAGGCCGATGGAGTTCTCCACCGCGGCCCGCAGCTGCTCCTCGTTGGCCGTGATCCCGGCGACACACCGCTCGGCCAGGGTCAGGCAGGCGCGCTCCAGGTGCGTGATGCTCTCGGAGAGGGAGTGCAGGATCACCGGCTCGAAGGCGTTCAGCTGGAGCTGTCCGGCCTCGGCGGCCATGGTGATGGTGACGTCGTTGCCGATCACCTCGAAGGCGACCTGGTTGACGACCTCGGGGATCACCGGGTTGACCTTGCCGGGCATGATGCTCGAACCGGCCTGCACCGGCGGCAGGTTGATCTCGTTCAGACCGGCGCGCGGGCCCGAGGACAGCAGGCGCAGGTCGTTGCAGCTCTTGGAGAGCTTGACGGCGATCCGCTTGAGCACGCCGGACATCTGCACGAAGGCACCGCAGTCCTGGGTGGCCTCCACCAGGTTGGCGGCGGTCACCAGCGGAAGGCCGGTGATGTCGGAGAGGTGGCGGCGGGCCGACTCGGCGTATCCGGCGGGGGCGTTGAGGCCGGTGCCGATCGCCGTGGCGCCGAGGTTGATCTCGTGGATCAGCTCGACGGCCTCGGCGAGGCGGCTGCGGTCCTCGTCGAGCATGACGGCGTACGCGGAGAACTCCTGCCCCAGCGTCATCGGCACCGCGTCCTGCAGCTGGGTGCGGCCCATCTTCAGCACGTCGCGGAACTCGACGGCCTTGCCCGCGAACGCGTTCTGGAGCACGGCCATCGCCTTCAGCAGACCGCGCACCGCGAAGACCGTGGCGATCTTGACGGCGGTCGGGTAGACGTCGTTGGTGGACTGGCCGAGGTTGACGTCCTCGTTGGGGTGCAGGTGCTGGTACTCGCCCTTGGCGTGGCCGAGCAGCTCCAGCGCGCGGTTGGCGACGACCTCGTTGGCGTTCATGTTGGTCGAGGTGCCGGCGCCGCCCTGGATGACGTCGACGACGAACTCGTCGTGCAGCTTGCCGTCGCGTATCTCGCGGCAGGCCGCGACGACGGCGGCGGCCTTCTTCGGTTCCAGCAGGCCGAGTTCCTCGTTGGCGAGGGCGGCGGCCTCCTTGACGGCGGCGAGGGCGTCGATCAGATGCGGGTACGCGGAGATCGGCGTCCCCGTGATGGGGAAGTTCTCCTTGGCGCGCAGGGTGTGGATGCCCCAGTAGGCCTCGGCGGGTACGTCGCGGTGGCCGAGCAGGTCGTGCTCGCTGCGGTGGGCTGCGGCGGTCATGGTGGTGCGGTTCCTCTTCCTGAGGTGGTCGGTGGCGGGGGCGTCAGACGTGGGCGTCGGGCGTGAGCGGGTCGAGGGCGCGGACCGGGCGTACGCCACCGACCGGCCGGCCGCCGCCGAGCAGCGGCTCGCCCGCGAACTCGGCGAGCGCCGCCGGGTCGACCCCGGCCCGGGCGAGGGCCGCCGCGGCGACCGGGACCCGGGCCCTGTTCGCTCCGTCGGCGATCTTCACCGCGACGGCCCGGCCGTCGGGCAGCGCGGCGACCTGGACGCCCTCGAAGCCGTCCTTGGCCAGCAGTCCGGGCACGGCACGCATCAGCGCCGCGACATCGCGCCCGGAGCCGGAGGCCATCTCGGCGTGCTCACGCATCGCGTCCGCCACCCGTGCCTCCGGAGTGCCGGCCGGTGCGGTGGTGATCCGGGCCGCGGCGCGCGCGAGCCCGTGCAGCGAGACGGAGAACAGGGGGGCGCCGCAGCCGTCCACGGTCACCCTGGCGATCGCCTGGCCGGTGAGGTCCTCGACGATCTCGGCGATGGCCTGCTGGAGAGGGTGGCCCGGGTCGAGATATCCCTCAAGGGGCCAGCCGTTGAGCCGGCAGGTGTAGAGCATGGCCGCGTGCTTGCCGGAGCAGTTCTGCGCGAGCCGGGACGGCAGCCGTCCCTCGCGCACCCAGACGTCACGCACGACCGTGTCGTACGGCAGGTCGGGGACGTTGCCGAGGTCGTCCTCGGTGGCGCCGGCCAGCTCCAGGATGCGGCGGGTGCCGGCCAGGTGCCGTTCCTCGCCGGAGTGGCTGGCCGCGGTGAGCGACAGCAGCTCCCCGTCGAGCGGCAGCCCGGCCCGGATCATCGCCGCCGCCTGCACCGGCTTGAGCGCCGAGCGCGGGTAGAAGGCGGCCTCGATGTCGCCGAGTTGGAGCTCCACCGTGCCGTCGGCGCGGAGGACGACGACCGAGCCGTAGTGGATGCCCTCGATCACGCCACCGCGGACGAGATGGGCGACGGGTGCGTGCAGGGGTTCCCGGATCGCGGGAGCCTCGGCCGGCGCACTTCCGTGCAGTACTGCGTGGTTCACGGATTCACCTTGGGGGATTCAGCGCGGGCGACCCGGCCGCGTATGCCGTACCAGCCGGCCACCAGGGCCGCGGCGATCAGCGGCAGGCACAGCACGGTGGTGCGGCTGGCGCCGCCGTCGGCGTACATGAGGACGAACACGGAGACGAGGAAGCCGAGCGTGACGATCTCGGTCCATGGGGAGCCGGGCAGGCGGTAGCCGGGCCGGGAGAGCACCCCGTCGCGGGTCTTCTTCCAGAAGAGCAGATGGCAGAGCATGATCATGCCCCAGGTGCACAGGATGCCGATCGCCGCGAAGTTCAGCACGATCTCGAACGCGTCGGCCGGGACCACGTAGTTGAGGCCCACACCGAGGACGCAGATACCGCTGGTGAGCAGGATGCCGCCGTACGGAACCTGGCGACCGCTCATGACCCCGGTGAACCTCGGCGCGGAGCCGGACATCGCCATGGAGCGCAGGATGCGGCCCGTGGAGTAGAGGCCGGAGTTGAGGGAGGACATGGCCGCGGTGAGGACGACGAGGTTCATGACCCCGCCGGCCGCGGGGACGCCGATGCGGGACAGGACCGTCACGAACGGGCTCTCCCCGGCCGTGTACTTGTTCCAGGGCAGCAGCATCGACAGCAGGACGACCGAGCCGACGTAGAAGAGGCCGACGCGCCACATGATCGAGTTGATCGCCTTCGGCATGATCTTCTCGGGGTTCTCGGTCTCACCGGCGGCGACACCGACGAGCTCGACGGAGGCGTAGGCGAAGACGACCCCCTGGATGATCAGCAGCATCGGTAGCACGCCATGGGGGAACACACCGCCGTGGTCGCTGATCAGGGACGGTCCGGGGGTGGTGCCGTCGACCGGGTGCCGGGTGACCAGCAGGAAGATGGCGATCGCCATGAAGACCACGAGGGCACTGACCTTGACGATGGCGAACCAGAACTCCAGTTCGCCGAATATCTTCACCGAGATGAGGTTCACGGTGAGCACCACGGCCAGGGCGACGAGCGCGATCACCCACTGCGGGATGTCCGAGAACAGGCCCCAGTAGTGGGTGTACGTGGCCACCGCGGTGATGTCGGCGATGCCGGTGGTGGCCCAGTTCAGGAAGTACATCCAGCCCGCGGTGTAGGCGCCCTTCTCGCCGAGGAACTCACGGGCGTACGACACGAACGCGCCGGAGGACGGGCGGTGCAGGACCAGCTCGCCGAGCGCGCGCACGACGAGGAACGCGAAGACGCCGCAGATCGCGTACGCGACGAAGAGGGAGGGGCCGGCGTCGGCGAGTCGGCCCCCGGCGCCGAGGAACAGGCCGGTGCCGATGGCACCGCCGATGGCGATCATGTTGACGTGCCGGGACTTCAGGGACTTGCTGTAGCCCGCGTCTCCGGCGTCGACGTGATGGGACGAGGGGCGTGTCTCGTCTTTGAGGTGCTGCTCGCTCACGCCTCGGGTCCGCCTTCCGTGGGGAGATCCGTACGCCCGGGGCGCAGGATGTCGGTGAGGGTCGTCTCGACGCGGTCGAGGTGGTGGGCCATGGCCTCGACGGCGCCGTGCTCGGAACCGTCGGTCAGCGCCTCGACGATCGCCCGGTGCTCGCGGTTGGACTGCTCACGGCGGTCGCCCAGCTGGTTGAGGAAGGTCGACTGACGCGCCAGTGCGTCACGGATCTCCTCGATCACCCGGCGGAAGACCGGGTTCTGGGCGGCCTCGGCCACGGCGAGATGGAAGAGGGTGTCCATCGCGACCCACGCGGTGGTGTCCGTCTCCCGCTCCATCCGGTCCAGGAGATGGGCCAGGTGGTCGAGGTTCTCCGGGGTGCGGCGCAGCGCCGCGTACCCGGCGACCGGGATCTCCACATGGCGGCGCACCTCCAGCAGATCGCTGGCCGCGTAGTCGCCGAAGGTCGGGTCCTCGACGGCGTTCGCGACGACGAAGGTGCCCTTGCCGGTCCTGGAGACGGTCAGGCCCATGACTTGCAGGGCCCGCAGGGCCTCGCGCAGCACGGGCCGGCTGACCTCGAGGGTCCGGCACAGCTCCGCCTCGGAGGGGAGCTTGTCGCCGATCGCGTAGTCGCCGCGCTCGATGGCGCTGCGAAGGTGGGTGAGGACCGCTTCCATCGCGCTGATGCGCCGCGGAGCCCCGCCACCTGTCTGGCTGTCTGACAGGTTCACGGGGGTGATCCTGCGGGTTACGCGACGGGACTGTCAAGGGGTGCCCGGCCGGGGTGACGCCAGGGGCGGGAAGCCTGGCAACGGCTTCCCGCCCCTGGGTGACACGGCGGTGATCAGCGACGACGGGCGGCGCTCAGCTCAGGACCCCGGTCGCGAGCAGCCCGAGCAGACCCACACCGATGACGATCCGGTAGATCACGAACGCGTTGAAGGAGTGCTTGGCGACGAACTTCAGAAGCCAGGCGATGGAGGCGTAGGCGACCACGAACGACACGATGGTGCCGACGGCGAGCGGCGCGGCGCCCACGCCCGCGCCCAGGGCGTCCTTCAGTTCGTAGATTCCGGCGCCGGTGAGGGCCGGGATGCCGAGGAAGAAGGACAGGCGGGTGGCGGCGACCCGGTCCAGGTCGAGGATGAGCGCGGTGGACATGGTGGCGCCGGAGCGGGAGAAGCCGGGGAAGAGCAGGGCGAGGATCTGGGAGCTGCCGACGAGCATGGCGTCCTTGAAGGAGGTGTCGTCCTCACCGCGCTTGTGCCGGCCCATCTGGTCGGCCGCCCACATCACACCGGAACCGACGATCAGCGAACCCGCGACCACCCACAGGGAGGCGAGCGGACCGTCGATCAGCGGCTTGGCGGCCAGGCCCACCACGACGATCGGAATGGTCGCGGCGATCACCCACCAGGCGAACTTGTAGTCGTGGTGGTACCGCTCACGCGGGTTGAACAGGCCCCGGAACCAGGCGGAGACGATCCGCACGATGTCCTTGAAGAAGTACAGGAGCACCGCCGCGATAGCGCCGACCTGGATGACGGCCGAGAAACCCACGACGGCCGGGTCGTCGACGGGGATCTTCATGAGCCCCTCAGTGATCTTGAGGTGACCGGTCGAGGACACGGGGAGGAATTCGGTCACCCCCTCGACGACTCCGAGGACGACGGCCTGACCGACGCTGATGACGCTCATGGGATCCAGTTCTGAGGAGTTGGTCGACAGTGCTGTAGACGGTGGTGCTCAGGAAGTTGTACTACGTACGGGCGACGACCGCCTAGCGGGGCCATACCGCCCCGGCGATCGAGGCGCCCGCGAAGGCCGCGCCGAGGCCCGCCGTCAGGCTTGCGACGACGTTGGCGGCAGCGTAGAACCCCGCCCCGGTCTCGGTGAGACGCAGTGTCTCGTACGAGAAGGTCGAGTATGTGGTCAGCGCCCCGCACAGGCCTGTGCCGATCAGGAGCTGAAGATGGGGCGAGGCATGACCGGACGCCGCGGCCCCGGTGAGCAGACCGAGGATCAGACATCCCGCGACATTCACGGCGAGAGTGCCCCGGGGGAAGACGGTGTCATGTCTGAGCTGCACCGCGCGGTCGGTCAGATAGCGCAAGGGAGCCCCGACCGCGGCGCCGACGATCACGAGCAGCCAATTCACAACGAATTCTTACCCTTCTCGTCCGGCCGCCCGCCGTTCCGGTCCTCGGCGGGGGTGTGTCCGGCCCCCGCGTCGCCTTCTCCGGCCGTCGTGCGCGGGGTTCCCCCGCGTCCCGTGCAGGTGATGACCTCGCACTCGTCGAGGGTCACCAGCCCCTCGGTGACGAGTTCGTCGAGCTGCGGCAGAAAGGCTCTGACGCGCTCCTCGGTGTCGATCACGACCACGGCCACCGGCAGGTCCTCACTCAGGGAGAGCAGCCGCGAGGTGTGGACGAGCGAGGAGGCGCCGAAGCCCTCGACACCGTGGAACACACTGGCGCCCGCCAGACCCGCGGCGTGCGCCCGGTGCACGATCTCGGCGTACAGGGGCTTGCGGTGCCATCGATCGTGCTCGCCGATGTAGACGGTCAGCCGCAGGGCCCTGCCGGTCAGTCGGGTCATCGCCGCCTCCGTGGGGCGCCGTCCGGGGGTCTCGTTCATCGCTGCCGCCAGGCCAGGAGCCCGCGCGTGGACTTCATCGCGAACCACACCACGGCGAGGGCCCCGGCCAGGGTGGCGAACAGATAGGCGAGCGCGGTGCGCGGCTCGCCCGCGTCCACCAGTCTCTGGATCTCGACGGCGTACGTCGAGAAGGTGGTGAAGCCGCCGAGCACTCCGGTGCCGAAGAAGGGGCGCACCAGCCGGTGGGCGGCCCGCACCTCCGTGATCACGACCATGAACACGCCGATCACGGCACAGCCGACGATGTTGATCCCGAAGGTGGTCCAGGGGAATCCGCCGGTCCGTGCGGGCCAGAGCAGCGAGGCGGCGTAGCGGGCGGTGGCCCCGATGGCGCCGCCGAGGGCGACGACGGCCACGACCTCACCCTGCCCCTGCCAGGGTGAGGGTGCCCGAGCGGGCTCGGGCGCGGGGGTACCGGCCCGGTCGGCGCTCTTGGGGTGCGGGACTGTCATGGAAGTACTGCTCCTACTCGCCGGGGCCCTGCCGGACGGGCACGCTCGATCGCAAGTAGGGACCGTTGGCGGCAGCACTGCCGCGGTTCGGGTACGGCGGGCCCCACCACCGCGCCGCGGGACGTGATCGCGGCCGGGGAACAGGGTAACCCGGTGCGCGAGCGGCCCGCGCACAGGCGGCGCGGGGACGAGGGGCTCATGGCCGGGCCACCTGCGTGACGTGGCTCACCGTGCTGCCACTTCGGCCCGTTCCCCCCTCGGCCCGGGCCCGACCGGCACGCCACAGTGGTCAGGAGGGCGGGCACGGAGGGACGAGATGCTGAAGACACCCGCGAGCGAGCGACGGATGCGGATTCTCGAGTGGTTGAAGGACCCGGTCGCGCACTTCCCGCCACAGCGCCGCCTCGACCTCGTCGAGGACGGGGTCACGGCGGCGGCGGTCGCCGAGAAGCTCCATGTGGCCCGGTCCGTCGCCGCCACCGATCTGCGGATCCTCGCCTCCCTCGGCCTGCTGCGCACCAAGAGGATCTGCCGGCACACCCTGTACCGCCGGGACGAGGTCCGCATCGCCGAGGTTGCGCGCCTGTTCGAGAAGGGGTGGTAGACGACGGCTCGTGGGCCACGGTGGTTCAGCCGGTGGCCGATCCAGTTCATCGCGGGCAGCGCCCGGTCGTCGTGGCCGAACAGGGCCTGGTTCTCCCAGCCGTTGCCGGAGGACGGGTCGGTGGGGTCCCAGCCGTTGCCGGGGACCGCGGTCCAGGTGGCCTCGTCACCGGCCGTGCCGGACCCGGTCCGGTAGACGTCGCCGAGTTCCTCGCTCTTGGCGAGGGACGAGATGTCGGTGCCCTTGACGGACAGGCCCGAGGTGCCGGGGGTCAGGCTCAGGTCGTCGGCATTGACCCGGTTGCCCACGTGGCCATGGGAGTTGATGCCGACCGTGCACTGGTTGTTCGTGACCCGGACAGGGGTGACGATCCGGATCCAGCCGCTCGCCGACACCGGCAGGTCGGTCCGCTGCTCGGCACCGCCGCAGTTCTTCACGGCCAGGCACGCGGCGTTCGGGCCACCGCTGGAGCGTACCCAGGCGGTCAGCTCGTGGTTCCCGTCGGCCGGGCCCGACAGGTACCGGCAGGTCTCCCCGGCGGCGCCGACGGCCGGTCCCGCGCTCACCACCGTCCGCCGGCCGTGGGGCCGGATCAGCAGCGAGACGGTTCGGGTGCCGCCGGCCCAGATCGGCGGGGAGGAACCGGCGGTGATCCTGCCGACGGAGTTGGTGAAGCGCGAGTCGACGTGATCCGACGGTCCGCGGGGAGAGACCGGTCAGTTTCGGAGAAGCACTCCCGCACTCCCCCGTCCTAACGTGAGACCACCGGCACCCGACGCCGGACCCACCTATCTCGGATCCCGTGTCCCGGATCCCGTATCCCGGAGGAGTACGCCCATGACCACCGGCGTCCAGACGATCATCTACCCCGCCAAGGATCTCGCCCGGTCGAAGGCCGTGTTCAGCGCGCTGCTGGAGGTGGAGCCCTACGCGGACGAGCCGTACTACGTCGGGTTCAAGGCCGCCGGGCAGGACATCGGCCTCGACCCCAACGGCCATGCCAAGGGGATGACCGGCCCGGTGCCCTACTGGCAGGTGACGGACATCCGGACGCGTCTCGCGGCCCTGCTGGAGGCCGGGGCCGAGCTGCTCCAGGACGTCCAGGACGTCGGCAACGGCCGGCTGATCGCCTCGCTGAAGGACCCGGACGGCAACCTCGTGGGGCTGATGCAGGACCCGGTGGCCTGAGATCGGCGACCACGCACACGACGAGGGGGTGGCCGTGCCCGGGCCGGGGCCCCCTCGCTGCGGATTTCGCTTGCCCGCACACTAATTGCACAATAAACAAAAGGGTCGATCTCTGTTACCGTGCAGGTATGGCGGTGGAAACGGCCGGTGCCCGGCTCGAGGAACGGTGGCGGGACATCCTGTCCTTGCACGCCCGCACCCTGTGCGAGATCGACCGGGTGCTTCACCCGTACGGCCTCGGAGCCAGCGACTTCGAGGTGCTCGACATCCTCGCCACCGAGGCGCCCGGACACGGCGAGCTGTACCGGGTGCACGACATCGCCGGACGCGTCCATCTGAGCCAGAGTGCCCTGTCCCGGCTGCTGGGACGGCTGGAGAAGGAAGGCCTGCTGGTGCGCTCCGTGTGCGAGGAGGACCGCCGCGGTGTCTGGGTCGCGCTGACCGAGAAGGGCCGCGCCCTGCACACCCAGGTGCTGCCCCTGCAACGCGAGGCCCTGGCCCGCACGCTGGACGCCGGGGCACCCCTGGCCTGACCGTTCGGTCAGACGACGAACTCAGCCCCGTCCACGAGGACTTCGACCCCCGCCTCGGCCACCTGGCGCCGGGCCGTCGACGCCGGGTCGAGCAGCGGGTTGGTGTTGTTGAGGTGGGTGTAGATCCGGCGCGGGCCGGGATGCCGGGCCAGCTGACGCAGACTGCCGTGCGCGCCCGCGACCGGCAGATGCCCCATGGCCGCCTGTCCGGCCGGCGCGCGCACCGCCGCCCCCATCTCGTCGGCGGCGTGGAACGTGCCGTCGAGCAGCGCGCAGTCCGCCGTCTCCAGCAGCTCGTCCAGCACCGGCGACCAGGCGCCCACGCACGGCGCGTACACAAGGACCCTGCCGGTGGCAAGGTCCTCGATGCGGTACGCGATCACCCAGGGGGCGTCCGCGGCGGCACCCGGGAGGTAGCGGGGCGCCTTGGCGCCCACCGGGTGCGCGGTGACGACCAGTCCGCCCGCCAGGACGAAACCTCCGTCGGTCAGGGCGTCCGCCCATTCCCACCCGGTGTAGCGGCCGAGGGCCGCCCGCAGGGGCGCCAGCGCGGCCAGCACCGGCGGCCCCGCGTACACCTTCAGGGCCGACCCACCGCGCAGCACGCCCAGGCCCATGGCGTGGTCGGCCTCCGCGTCCGTGAGCAGCACACCTCTGACCGGGCTGTCCCGGGGCCCGGGGCCGGGCCAGAGCGGGGCGTTGGCCGCCAGTTGCGTCCGGATGTCGGGTGAGGCGTTCAGCAGCCACCAGTCGCGCCCGTTGCCGGTGACGGCGACACACTCCTGACTGCGGGAGGGCAGTTTGCCGTCACGGGCAGCCGTACACAGCGCGCACGCGCAGTTCCACTGCGGGAAGCCACCACCGGCCGCCGTGCCCAGCAGGATGACCCTCACGACCATTCCCCTCCCTAGTCGGGCCGCTCCCCTGGGATCTTCCCGCCGCAGGGGCCCGGGCTACCCCGCCCTGGGGGGCAGTTCCGGCCGACCTCGGTCCTCGGGCCGCCGGTCCGCCGGGCGCAACGGCGGCAGCGGGGCGGCGACGAAGTCGCGCGGGCCGCTCCACAGGGCGGGTACGGCGTCGGAGCGGCGGCACAGCTCGTAGGCGATCGCCTCGTAGTTGACCCGCCAGCCGTGGAAGTGCGGCCAGGCCTCCTTGGCGGACCTCTCGGCCGGGAAGCCCGTCGCCTCCACCATCGCCACGGCCGCCTCGAACTCCACGAAGGTGAGGTGGATGGGCGCGTCCGGTGCCGGGTCCGTGTCGAAGGGGAAGCGTACGGAGCGGGCGATGTCCCGCAGGGCGGTGAAGCCGGCCCGGAGCACCAGACGGGCCTCCGGCGGCGCGGAGCGCGGGGCGAGCGAGAGCTGCATGGCCGCCGCGTCCATGACGGCGAGCAGTCCGATCAGCCAGTGCCGGTACGGGCGGGGAGATCGGAAGGAGACCAGCACCGGGTAGGTGGAGTGGCTCTCGCCGATGTCCGAGGCCAGCCGCTCCCAGGCACGGTAGAGGTCGGACATCGCGGTCTCCGTCTGGACCAGCCACTGCCGGGCGAGGATCTCCGGCCCCCAGGAGGGTTCGCCCGCCCGGGCCTGCAACAGGGTGACCTCCAGCTCACGGCGGTTGTAGGCGGCGTACAGGGTGGGCAGGTACGCGATCTGCAGGGCGATGACCACGGGCCCGGTGGCCGCCGCGAGGAAGTCCACGGCGGACAGATGCAGCCGCTGACCGCTGGCGAAGCCGAGCGTGAAGAGGCTGGATCCCGCCTCACGGAAGGAGTTGGCCCAATTCAGGGTGGACAAGGCGTGCAGCAGCAGTCCGTAGCCGACGAGGGCCCCGCCGAGCCAGGTCGCGAGCATGCCCATCAGGATCAGCGGCCCGAGCCAGGTCTGCGTACGGTCGATGGCCTGGTAGCCGCCGCGCAGGGCCCCCAGCCGCAGCAGGACGCGGAGCACCCGCCACAGCCGGTACACGAGCGCCGAGTAGAGGCCGCGGGGCACCACCAGGGTGCGCAGGATGCTGGCCAGGACGCTCCCGAGGAGCAGTACACCGGCCACGCCGGAGATCCATCTCATGGCGTCATTGTGAGGCGGGCCCGGTCCGCCCCTGCGGGGTGGATCGCGTGCGGCGGCCAGGACGGCCCGGGCCACCGCCCCTGTCCGGGTGGACAGGCGCTCTGTGGCGGGACCCCGGCCGGCCGGTCACCCTACGGGCGGGCCAGGAGCGTGCGGACCCCGTCGGAGTTGAGCGTCAGGCCGTGCGGCGAGGCGGCGTCGATGGTGAGCGTGAGATCGCCGGTGGGCCACTGGGAGGCCAGCGCGCCGAGCGGCACGAGCCGGTAGCGCGAGACGAACGGCAGCAGATCGGTCATCTCCGTCTCGGAGGTGAACACGGGTACCGTCTGCTCTCCGTCCGGCTGCTCCAGGACCGGCAGCGCCACGGCGTTGGGATTGGTGGCGTCCTCCTCCGTGGCGTCGTCCGGCACGGGTACGAGCACTTCGCTTCCGGCCAGCGTGTCCAGCGCCTTGGTGTCGGCGGCGTCCACCACAAGGGTGTCCAGCGCCACCTGCGCCGCGTTCGGGCGGGGGGTCTTCTCGGGTATGTCCATGGCAGATTCCCAGGTTGTGGCGGGCAGGCGTCCGGAACCGCCGGCTCCGGACGACGCGTTCCCGACACGTACCCGCGCGGGGACGGGCCATGCATTCGGCGACGGCCGGAATCAGGTGGCCCGGAGCCGGACGGACCGGGTGAACCCGGTCCGTCCCCCGCCGCACCCGGCTCACACGGTCCGGGTGGCCGGAGTCCTGCCCGGGCGTTTGACCGCCTGGCCGACGAGCACGGTCTCCGCGCCGTCGACTCCCAGGGCGCCGAGGTCCCGGGTGATGAACCGGTAGAGGTCCTCCAGATCGCGCAGCCAGACCGCGACCTGCAGATTGGACGCCCCGGTGGTGGCGAACGCGCCGTGCACGGCGGGGTGCGCCGCGAGCGCGCGCCCCACCCCGTCGAGGCGGTCGGGCGCGACGCGCATCATGACGTTCGCGTCGATGAACAGCCCGAGCCGCCTCGGATCGACCGCGACATGGGTGAGCAGGCGGCCGCTCCGGGAGAGCCGGGCGATCCGGCGCCGGATCGTGGAGTCCGGATGGCCCGTGCGGGCCGCGACGGCCGCCGCCGGCGCCCTGGCGTCGTCCTCCAGCGCCGCGAGGATGTCTCGGTCGATGTCGTCCACCGGCCCCGCCGCGGCGGCTCCCGGCTGCCGTACCGGTGTCAGTGCCGCGCGTTCGGCGTCGCTGAGAACGGCGTGCCGCCAGTCCGACGCCTCCGCGAACGCGTGCAGCACGGTGTCCGCGGCCACCGAGGTGACGGCCCGAGTGGCGGGCAGATCACGGAACACCAGGTGGTCCCGGGTGCCGGGGCGCGTCCACGAGATGGCGAGGATCTCGTCGCCGGACGTCGACACATCGATGAACGGGATGTCGGGGCGGGCCGCGAGCGCGGCCGTGAGGGCGTCCAGCCGGCCGCCGAGCACCCGGATCCGCAGGAACAGCGCGCCGACCGAGTCCGGCCGGGCGGGCAGGGCGACCACCCGGCAGGCGCCGTCGGCGATCAGCGCCGCCCAGCGCCGGTGGACGGTCCGCGGGCTGATGCCGAGAACCTCGCCCGCCCGCTCGGCGGTCAGCCGCCCGTCGAACTGCAGCGCCGCGACCAGCCGCTGATCGCGCTCGTCGAGCACCTGCTGCGCCATTTCCTGGGACATGAATGGCAGTATCGCTCACTCGAACCCCGCGGGAGGATCCGTGGCAGCCGGAACCGCGGACGATCGTGCCGTCGATCCGAACTCGCACGGGAGCCCACGATGACGTACCGGAACCTGCTCGCCCCCATGGCCGCCGCCGTCCAGGAGGTGGGCGAGCTGCTGCTGGCCACGCCGCGGCCCGCACCCGTCACCTCCTTCGACGAACTCACCGCCGTCTATGGCGCGTTGGAGGCAGCGGCGGTCGCCGTCATGCGCCGGCACCTGGACGCGCTGCGGCCCGGCGTCGGCTGGGCGGACGAATGGGAGGACCGTGCCGCGCTGCCCGCCGAGGGCGAGGTGTGGGTCGTCGATGTCGTCGACGGCGCGGTGCAGTTCCTCCAGGGCCTGCCGCAGTTCTGTGTGAGCCTCGCGCTGGTGCGGGACGGCGAGCCCGTGGCGGCGGCCCTGCACGCGCCCCTGCTGGAGGAGACCTACCTCGCCGCCCTCGGCGAGGGTGCCACCCGCAATGGGGTGCCGATCAACCCGTCGGCCAAGACGGACCCGGCCGTCGCCGTGGTGGCCACCACCCATCCCCCGTTCATCATCTCGCAGCCGGAGGCCGCCGCGCAGGCCGGACGGTCGCTCGCCGCCGTGCTTCCGCGGGTGGCCGCCGTCCGCAATCTGGGTCCCACCTCGTGGCAGATCGCCGACACGGCGGCCGGACGCCTCGACGCCTTCTGGGAGTTCGGGCGCGACGACGCCAATCTGCTGCCGGGCGCTCTGGTCGCCCGTGAGGCGGGGGCCCTGGTCACCGATGCCGAGGGGCGGCCCTGGAGCGCCGGATCCGACAGCTGCCTGGTGGCGCCGGCGGAGCTGCACGGGCAGCTGGTAGAGGCATTGCGGGCGGACAGCGGGGCGGTCATCGGCGCCCGGTGAAAGCCGCGGGCGGCGGCCCCGGGATCACCGGAACCGCCGCCCGCCCAAGCCGTGCCGCGTCAGGCGCTACGGCGCTCCCTGCGGCGCAGGGTGAGGTAGGTGCCCGTCGCACCGGCCGCCAGCAGGGCGCCCGCCGCGATGCCCACCGGGACGGCCGGGAACGAGGCGTCCGTCGTCGCGGCCGTGTTCTGCATGGCCGGTCCCGGGGTGATGCTGGTGGCGACCGCCTTGACGGGGCGGATCGGACCGACCGACTTCACCGAACCGTCGGCGTTCAGCAGCACCTGCCTGTTGTTGGGGTGCCGGAAGTCGAACATGCCCGCGAGCGAACCGGCCGCGGCGTCGAACGAGTGGTCACCGACCCGGCCGGTGTGCCAGTTGTCCTCGATGAAGCGGACGATCGAGGACTGGTCGGTGCGCGTGTGGTCGACCTTGTTCACCTTGCTGTACGGGGAGACCACGAGCAGCGGCTGACGGGTACCCGGACCGCAGCGGTCCGCGTAGCCGCCGACGGCCGCCGGACCGGCCTGGCAGGCGGGGCTGTCGGTCGCCTTGCCGTTGGAGCCGGTCGAGGTGTCCTTCGAGCCGTTGCTGGGCTTGGCGTAGGCGTGGTCGTACCAGCCGTCGGAGTCGTCGTAGGCGATGACGACCGCGGTCGACTTCCACTGCGGCGACTTCTGGAGGGCGTTGATCTGCTGGACCAGGAAGTGCTGCTCGTCGATGGGGTCGGAGTAGCCGGCGTGGCCGTCCTGGTACTCCGGGGCCTTGACGAAGCTGACGGCGGGGAGCTTGCCCGCCTTGAGGGCCGCGTCGAAGTCGGTCAGGTCGTAGTTGTGGTTCGCCTGCCCGTTGTGGCCGATCTCGTCGACGTTCTTGGGCGGCAGGTGGTGCGGGTTGGACGTCGACTTGTAGTACTGGAAGGGCGAGTGGTGGGGGCTGTAGTCCACCGCGGCGGCGCCGCCCACGTTGGTGTGCGTGGTGTCGCACTTGGCGTAGTCACCCTGCTTGCCGTCCCACGCGGTGGACGGCCGGAAGCCGCCCTGGAACCAACCCCAGGTGACCTTCTTGGAGTTGAGCACGTCGCCGATGTTGCGGCCCTGCATCGAGGCGAGCGCGTTCTTGCTGGTGTGGTCCTTGCCGGCGCAGTCGTCATAGGCCGGGTCGGGGTCGTTGACGACCGTGCCGACACCCTTGGCGTCGGGCGACTGGACGGTGTAGGAGTCCGGCGTGGCGGTCTGCTTGGGGTTCTCGGTGCCGGAGGCGGGGTCCATGGAGACGACACCGTGCGTCTGGCCGGAGATCAGGTTGAGCGCGCCGGGCGTGGAGGGGCCGTAGACCGAGCTGTAGGAGCGGTCGCTCAGGGAGTAGTGCTGGGCGTAGTTCCACAGCGCGGTGACGGTGTTGCCGTCGTAGTAGTCCATGACCAGGCCCGGCTCGCCGAACAGGGTGCCGGAGCACTTGCCCGAGTCGGTGTTCTGCACGAACTGGTCGTTCTTGCCGCCGTTGTACGCGTACTGCTCGGGCCCGTAGGCGTGGTTCTGGTCGCAGGTCATGGCCTGGGACGGGGTGAGCCGCTTGGGCGCGTACTGGTTGGGGTTCTTCGTCAGAAGCCCGGCGGTGCGCAGGTTGTCGACGTCCTTCGGGGTCTTCTTGGACGCCGTGAACTTCGTGCCGTCGGAGTTGGCGGCCTTGGGGTAGGTCGCGAAGTAGTGGTCGAAGGAGACGTTCTCGTCGAAGAGGACGACCACGTGCTTGATGGGCGTGGCCGTGGAGGAGGAGCCCCGGCCTCCGTCGGGCGCGCCGGCCCAGGCGGGCGCGTGCGCGCCGAGGAGCGTCAGCGCGGCGGCGCCCGCGAGCGCGCCGATGCTCCGTGTCGTTGCTCGTCTTCCCCTGCTGGCCATGCTGGTTCACCTTCCGGACACGAACGTCATTGCCACATACGGTCAGGGATGATCCGCCCGGTGGACGGCAACGCGGCGGAGTGATGGTGGCGTGTACATGAACAGCGAGTCAGGGAAGCCAGGGGAAGTCTTGACCGTCTGTTGACCCCGAGATCCCGACGGAGTGCACTCACTTGTCTGAACAGGTTCAGCTCAGGAGGGCACGTCCGTACCAGTCCGCCCCGTCGCGCACACCGGGGAGCGCGAAGAAGTAGCCGCCGCCGAAGGGCGAGATGTAGTCGGTGAGGGGCTCGCCCGCGAGGCGGCGCTGCACGGTCTCGAACTGGCGGGCGAGGTCCTGCTGGTAACAGCAGAACAGCAGGCCCATGTCGAGGTTGCCGTTGCGGTCCGTGCCGGCGTCGTAGTTGTACGCGCGGCGCAGGATCCGCTGGTCGGCCGTGGCCGCCGTGCGCGGGTTGGCCAGCCGTATATGGCTGTCCAGCGGGATGACGTCACCCTTGGGGTCGCTCGGGTAGTCGGGGATGTCGTGCTCCGTGTTCCCGTCGAGGGGCGCGCCGGACTCCCGAGCCCGGCCGAACATCCGTTCCTGCTCGCTGAGCGAGACCCGGTCCCAGAACTCCACGAGCATCCGGATCAGCCGTACGACCTGGTAGCTGCCGCCGACAGCCCAGTCCGGCTCGCCGGTGCCCCGGTCCACCCACACCAGACGGTTCATCATGCGCGCGTCGGTGGGGTCGGGGTTGGCGATGCCGTCCTTGAAGCCCAGCAGGTTGCGAGGGGTGCCAGAGGGGCGCGGCGGACTGGCGAAACCGTCGAGACGCCAGCGGACCTGCATGGCGCCGCGGGTGTGCCGCGCGATGTCCCGCAGGGCGTGCAGCACGGTGTCGGAGTCGTCGGCGTGCAGTTGGAGACTGAGGTCGCCGTGGCACCACTCGAACTTGAGATCGTCGTCGGGGAAGGCGGGCATGGCCGTCAGCCGGCGCGGGCGGCGTGCGGCCAGGCCGAAGCGGTCGTCGAAGAAGGCGGAGCCGACACCGACGGTCACCGCCAGCGCGCCCGGCGGCAGTTGGCCGCCCAGGATGCCGGAGTCGGCGGGCGGGCCGGTGATACCGAGGGGCGGGGGCGTGCCGCCGGAGGTCAGGAAGCGGGCGCGCGCGGTGAGGGTGCGCAGGAGATCGGCCAGTTCCTTGCGGCTGTCGACGGTCACGTCGAAGGAGGTGAACGCGGTGACCCGGCGCGGGGCGGCGAGCACCGACTGCTGGTGCGGGCCGTGGAAGGGGACGACGGAGGGCGCGCCGGTGCCGACGTCACCCGACGGGGCGGCGGCTCCGCCGGCGGCGAGTCCGGCGCCCGCGAGGGCCGCCCCGCGCAGGAACCCGCGCCGCCCGACGCGGCTCGTGGGGGGCGGGGTGCTCATACCGTCCTCCGGGGATCGCAGAGCGTCGCCACCGGGGCGAGCCGCTCGACCAGGTCGCCGAGGACCGCGTCGACCTGTTCGCGCTGCGCCCGGTCCAGCCGGTCGAGCGGGGTCCAGCGGCCGTCGTGGGCGAAGCCGTCCAGGATGTGTGCCGCGCGGTCCAACTCCCTTTCGAGAGCCGGCAGTCCGGGGTCGCGCGTGGTGAGCAGGGAGTGCAGCCGGGACAGCACGGCGCGGGTGCCGTCGATGCCCGCGCGGGCGGTGGCGAGGGTGCTGCCGCTGCCGTAGTCGGTGCGTCCGGTCAGCTCGAACTGCACGGTGTTCTCCAGGATCTCGTGTGCCCGCAGACCCAACTGCGCCGGGTCCATCCGGGCTTGCGCCCAGTCGGTGCGCAGGGCGCGGACCGCCTTGAGGAGGGCGCCCGCGGGAGCGCGCAGACCGGCGGCGGACTCGCCGTGCCACAGCCCGTACTCGACGCGGTGGAAGCCGGTGAAGGACGGATCGTGGACCCCACCGGGCAGCCCCGCGTCGGTGCCGTTGATCTGCGCGTCCGCGTCACCGAAGGCGTCGTACGCCGCGCCCAGTCGCTCGTACTCGAGGTGGGCGGGGAGCCAGGCCCTGCGGGCCGCGTCGAGGTCCCCGCGGTCGACGGCGTCCTGGAGCCGTCCGGCCAGCCGCACGACCTGGTCCAGGCCGTCGGCGACCCACTTCTGGTAGTCGATCGCGAGGGGGATGAGATCGTGCTCGGTGATCGGGGCCGCCGCGGGCCCGGGTGTCCCCCCGGCGATGTGGACGGTGGGACCGGTGACGGCTTCGGCGTCGTCGGGCAGACAGGTGAACGTGTACGAACCCGCGCCGAGCCGGACGGTCAACGGCCGGGTCGTGCCGGGGGCGAGTCCCTCGATCTCCCCGTAGACGGCGCGGGTGCGGGCGTCCTGGAGATACACCTCGGCGGCGCCGTCGGAGGTGTTGTGCATGTCGAAGACCTGCAGACCGGACACCGGGCGGCTCCAGCCGCGGCCGCAGGCGCTCGGCGACACCTCGACGGTGGTGTGCGGCAGCCCGTCGGCGGCGGCCCGCGCGCGATGGTCCGGGGACAGGATGCCGACCAGCACCGCCGTCACCAGGGCCGGCACCAGGAGGAGTGTGCCGACCGCCCGGAGTCGGGCCGGCCGTGATCCGAGGCCGGGCACCGGCATTTCCCAACGCCTCCCCGGGCGACGTACGAACGTGACCACGCGCCCGGTTGCCGCAGGGCACCGGCGCGATGGGCTCATGCTAGGCAGCACCCCGCGCCCGAACAGCTCGGACGCCAGGACGGACACCAAGATTTCCCCGGCAGTTCACCGAGCGCTCCCCACCGGCACCGAACCCGCCCCGGCGGAGCACTCCGCCGTGCCGCCCGGCGGAGCACTTCGTAGGCTGGTGGCCTCGGGGCACGTCACGGAGAGGTCTGCGATGCCCCGGAGCATCTGGTCAGGAGCGATCAGCTTCGGCCTGGTCACGATCCCGATCAACGTGGTCCCCGCGACCGAGGACCACAGTGTCCGCTTCCACCAGTACCACCTGAAGGACATGGGCCGGGTGCGCGTACGCAAGTTCTGCGAGATCGAGGACCGTGAGATCCCGCAGGACGAGATCGGCAAGGGGTACGAGATCGCCAAGGACCAGGTCGTCGCCGTCCTCGACGAGGAACTGAGGGAACTGCCCCTGCCGACGGCGCGGGCCATCGAGATCGCCGCGTTCGTGCCGGCCGAGTCCATCGACCCCCTCCGGATCGGCGAGGGCTACTACCTCCAGGCCTCGGGGGCAGTCGCCACCAAGCCGTACGCGCTGCTGCGCAAGGCGCTGGAGCGATCGTCGAGAGTGGCGGTGGCCAAGTTCGCCTGGCACGGCCGGGAGCGGCTCGGCCTGCTGCGCGTGCGCGACGACGCGATCGTGCTGCACGCGATGCGCTGGCCGGACGAGATCCGCGATCCCCGTGAACTGGCCCCGCAGGAGGTGGCGCTCTCCGACGACGAGATCGCCGAGGCCGAGCACCTGATCGGGCGCATGACCCGGGACAGCCTCGAAGGCCCCGACTTCGTCGACCACTACACGGAGGCGCTCGAGCAGGTGATCGAGGCCAAGCGGGAGGGCCACGCCCCGCCCGAGGCACCGGAGCCGGAGGTCGGGACCGGCGCGGTGCTGGATCTGATGACCGCGCTCCGGGACTCCGTGGCCCAGGCGAAGGCGTCCCGGGGCGAGGAGGCGGAGGCCGAGGTCCACGAGCTGCCCAAGAAGAGCGCGGCCGCGAGGACGGCATCCGGGAAGTCGACGCAGAAGGCACCCGCGAAGAAGACCGCGGCGAAGAAGACCGCGAAGGACACCGAGAAGGAGACCACGGCCAAGAAGACCTCGGCCCGCAAGACGGCCCGTCGGCCGCGCAGCGCCTAGTGCTGTGACCTCCAGCGTTCGCCGGGTTGCCCGGTGAATCAAAGGAGGGCGTGGCTCTTGCCGGTCGAGGTAGATCCGTCGAAATCGGCCCGTCCCCGTCCCCCGTGACCGGTGACGGCCTCGACCTTGCCGTGCGGCTCGCGGTGGCAGTCCTTCGCAAGGCGCCCCCGCCCGCATGGGACGGGAAGGCGGGTTCGCTGGATGGGACCGCTGGGAGACCGTCGAGCACCTCAGCGACGACCTCTTCGCGCAAGCCGCGCAACTGGGCCCCGGAAGCATCGTGACCGAACGTAACGATCCGCAGCACTGTGTGAACTCACAACCCGGACATCGGAGCTGCCGGGCGGCCGGCGCCGGGAGGGTCGCGCCGGGCGTCCGGCCGCGCACGGAGGCCGGAACCGATTCGTCTACGACGCCCGCCTGGGGGAAGCTGTAACCGCGACCGCCCGTCCGACCTGGGAACACACCATGGCGTTCTTTGCGATATCCGACCGGCACCCGCTGCGGCTGCTGTCCGCCGCCGACCTGGCAATGGAGCACCAACGGCTCCTCGAGGAGAACGCACAGCTCCACCAGGCCGTCTCCTCGCACGCCCGTATCGATCAGGCGATGGGCGCCGTGGTCGCCATCGGGCGGATCGCACCCGAGGAGGCCTGGCGCGTCCTGCGGGATGTCTCACAGCGCACGAACACCAAGTTGCGCGTCGTGGCGGAACACATCCTGAGGTACGCGCAGGACGGTGTCCTGCCGGAGCCCCTCCTGATGGAGCTGAACAAGGCACTCGAACGGTACAGAATCTGCTCCCACCCGACCGGGGGCCGATCCCAACCGGCCGCGGCCCGATCCCACTCGACCGGAACCCGATCCCAACCGACCCAGTCCGCAGACCTGGGGACCGCCCCGACGCCCCCCTCCCCCGCCCGTCCGTCACCGCGCAGACCCTCGCGGCCCTGAACCGGTCGTCCGGACTCCCGGGGGGCTGCGTCAAGGACTCCGGGGGACGGATCGACACCCCCACCGGCGCCACTGCTTGAACACCCACCCTCCCTCCAACCACGCCCCCGTGACCAGGAGTTGAAAAGATTCCTGCGTCCGGGGGCTTGCCCGGTGTCCAGCCTCATCAGTTAAATCAAGTCGTGAACTAAGCAGACTCCTGAGCCCGTTCACACTCCATGCCGATCGGGGCGGCACAGGCAGCCGCGTTCCGGGCCCATCTGCGCACCAGACATCGCCGTTCCGCGCGCCACCGCACGCCACCGCTCGTCGTGACCACCCGTTCACCGCACCCGCAGGGAACCCCACATGAGACTCAGATCCCTGGGTGTCGCGCTGGCCGCCACGGCAGCGCTCCTCACCCTGCCCGCCGTCCCCTCCCCGGCCGCCGCCGCGGCTGCGGCCGAGACCCCGCTGTCCCAGGGCAGAACGGCCACGTCGTCCTCCGACGAGAACGCCGGGACGCCCGCCGCCGATGCCGTGGACGGCGACACCGGCACCCGCTGGTCGTCCACCGCCGGCGACACGCAGTGGCTCCAGGTCGACCTCGGCGCCACCGCCACGATCACCAAGGTCGTCCTCAACTGGGAGGCCGCCTACGGCAAGGACTACAAGATCCAGGCCTCCCAGAACGGCAGCAGCTGGACCGACCTCAAGTCCGTCACCGGGGGCGACGGCGGCATCGACACCCTCGACGTGTCGGGACAGGGCCGATACGTCAGGATGTACGGCGTCCACCGCGCCACCCAGTGGGGCTATTCCCTCTGGGAGTTCCAGGTCTTCGGCACCTCCGGCACCACCGCGCCCTCCTGCGACGCTGCCGACGCCGCGAAGGGCAGGCCCGCCTCCGCCTCCTCCACGGAGAACGCGGGCACCCCCGCCTCCGCCGCCTTCGACGGCGACACCGGCACCCGCTGGTCGAGCCAGGCCTCCGATCCGCAGTGGGTGCAGGTCGACCTGGGATCGGTACAGAACCTGTGCAAGGTCGACCTGACCTGGGAGGCCGCCTACGCCAAGGAGTTCCAGATCCAGGCCTCGGACGACGGCCAAAGCTGGACCACGCTCAAGAGCGTGACCGGCGCGAGCGGTGGCACGGCGTCGTACGACGTGAGCGGCTCGGGCCGCTATCTCCGGATCTACGGAACGGTCCGCGCGACCGGCTACGGCTACTCCCTGTGGGAGGTCACGGTCCACACGGCCTCGTCGGGCGGCACTCCCCCCGTCCAGGGCGGTGGCGACCTCGGACCGAACGTCATCGTCGTGGATCCGTCCACGCCCAATCTCCAGCAGAAGTTCGACCAGGTCTTCGCCCAGCAGGAGTCGAGCCAGTTCGGCTCCGGCCGGTACCAGTTCCTGCTGAAGCCGGGCACCTACAACGGCATCAACGCCCAACTCGGCTTCTACACCTCGATCTCGGGGCTCGGGCTGAATCCCGACGACACTCAGATCAACGGTGACATCACCGTCGACGCGGGCTGGTTCAACGGCAACGCCACCCAGAACTTCTGGCGCTCGGCGGAGAACCTCGCCCTCAAGCCTGCCAACGGCACCGACCGGTGGGCCGTCGCGCAGGCCGCGCCGTTCCGCCGCATTCACGTTCAGGGCGGACTCAACCTCGCCCCGAACGGCTACGGCTGGGCCTCCGGCGGCTATATCGCCGACTCGAAGATCGACGGCACGGTGGGGCCGTACTCCCAGCAGCAGTGGTACACCCGTGACAGCTCGGTCGGCGGCTGGACCAACGGTGTGTGGAACATGACGTTCACCGGCGTCCAGGGCGCCCCGGCGACCAACTTCGACTCCGGCCCGTACACCACGCTGGACACCACCCCGGTCTCCCGCGAGAAGCCGTTCCTGTATCTGGACGGGAGCAGCTACAAGATCTTCGTGCCCGCGAAGCGCACCGACGCTCGTGGCGTGTCCTGGCCCACCGACGCGGGCACCTCGATCCCGCTGGACCAGTTCTACGTGGTCAAGCCGGGCGCGACCGCCGCGACGATCAACGCCGCGCTGGCCCAGGGCCTCAACCTGCTGTTCACCCCGGGCATCTACCACCTCGACCGGACCATCGACGTGACACGGCCCGACACGGTCGTGCTCGGCCTCGGTCTGGCCACCCTCGTCCCCGACAACGGCATCGACGCGATGCATGTGGCGGACGTCGACGGAGTACGGCTCGCGGGCTTCCTCATCGACGCCGGCCCCGTCAACTCCGACACACTTCTGCAGATCGGCCCGGCCGGTTCGACGGCCGACCACTCCGCCGATCCCACCACCGTGCAGGACGTCTTCATCCGTATCGGCGGCGCGGGCCCGGGGCTGGCCACCAACTCCGTCGTCGTCAACAGCGACGACGTCGTCATCGACCACACCTGGCTCTGGCGCGCCGACCACGGGGACGGGGTCGGCTGGGACACCAACCGGGCCGACTACGGTCTGCGCGTCAACGGCGACGACGTCCTGGCCACGGGACTCTTCGTCGAGCACTTCAACAAGTACGACGTGCTGTGGAGCGGCGAGCGGGGCCGCACGATCTTCTTCCAGAACGAGAAGGCCTACGACGCCCCGAACGCCGCCGCCGTCACCCACGACGGCATCGTCGGCTACGCCGCCTACAAGGTCGCCGACACGGTGAACGTCCATGAGGCCTGGGGCCTGGGCAGCTACTGCAACTACACGGCCGATCCGACGATCGTCCAGGCCCACGGCTTCCAGGTGCCCGTCAGACCGGGGATCAGGATGCACGACCTGCTGGTGATCTCCCTGGGTGGGAAGGGCCAGTACGCCCACGTCGTCAACGACACCGGTGCCCCCACGTCGGGAACCGACACCGTTCCGTCGAAGGTCACGCAGTTCCCCTGACGAAGGGCCCGCTGATGCCGTAGGGCATGACCACCCGGACCACGCCTCACGGTCCGGGTGGTCGGCGGCCTTGACCCGCGACGTCCGGGGGGCGAATGTGGCCGCAGGGATGGATCAGCACGCGGGAGGCGCCGTGACGACTGCTTCAGAGCCCCGGGTCTCGGGCCTCGAGATCCGGTCCATCGACTATGTCCCCCTGGACGAACGGCACGGCAAGCTGTGGCATCTGGGCCCGCTGTGGTTCATGTCCAACGCGCAGATCGCCACCCTCGCGGTGGGTCTGATCAGCATCACCGAGGGCGGCAACCTCCTGTGGTCGCTCCTCGCGATCGTGGCGGGCACCGTCATCGGCACCTTCTTCATGGCCTTCCACTCGGCCCAGGGCCCCCAGCTCGGCCTGCCCCAGATGATCCAGTCGCGGCCCCAGTTCGGATATGTCGGGGCCCTTCTGGTGTGGCTGTTCGCCTATGTGCAGTACGCGGGGTTCAACGTCTTCAACACCATCCTCGCCGGCGACGCGCTGCACACCACGGTCCACGGCAGCGTCAAGCTGTGGGTGGTCGTGGTCACCCTGGTCGCCCTCGTGATCGCGCTCGTGGGCTACGACATCATCCACCGGGCCGAGCGGATCCTGACGTACACCTTCCTGGTCGTCTTCGGGATCTTCACCGTGGGGGTCCTGGTCAACCTGCACTACCCGCCGGGCTCGTTCGACCTCGGCGGCTTCCGGTGGACGCCGTTCCTCGCCCAGTTCGGTGTCGTCGCCGGCTACCAGATCAGCTGGGCGATCTACGTCTCGGACTACTCGCGCTACCTGCCGCCGGACGTGACGGTCCGCAAGACCTTCTACTGGACGTACTTCGGCTCGGCACTCGGCGGCGTCTGGCTGATGACCCTCGGCACCCTGCTCGCCGCCTGGGCGGGCAAGGACTTCGACACGATCCGCTCGATCGACGCCGCGGGCGACACGGTCTTCAGCGGCTTCGGCGCCGTCGTGCTGCTGTTCGCCGCGCTGGGCCTGGTGTCCGTCACGGCGCTCAACATGTACGGCGGATCGCTCACGCTGATCAGCGGCATCGACTCCTTCACGAAGGTACGGCCGACGCTGGCCGTGCGGCTGGTCACCCTGGGGCTCACCGCGGCGCTCTCCCTCGTCGGCGCGCTGGCCGCGACGTCCCATTTCCTGCAGAACTTCAACAACTTCCTGCTGCTGGTGCTCTATCTGTTCATCCCGTGGACCTCGGTGAACCTCATGGACTACTACGTGGTGCGCCGCGGCCACTACGCCATCGCCGAGATCTTCAACCCCCGTGGGATCTACGGGCGCTGGGGTCTGCACGGCATCGTCGCGTACCTGGTGGGGTTCGCCGTCATGGTGCCGTTCTTCTCCGTGGGCGATCTCTTCGTCGGGCCCGCCGCCCGCGCACTCGGCGGAGCGGACATCTCCCTGTTCGTCGGGCTGCCGGTCGCCGCGCTGCTCTACTGGCTGCTGACCCGGTCCATCGACGTGGCGGCCGAACAGCGGCTGGCCGAGGCCGAGGCGGCGGCGCTGGAACAGGCGGCGCACGAGCACCGCGAACCCTGACCGGCGGGTCCACCAAAGGGGCGGGGGCAGACATCTCCTGTCCTGCGGAAGGCAGTTGAGGTTGCGTACCGAGGCTCATCGGAGAAGGATCGATCGCTTGTGAGCCAACACTTTGATGTTCTTGTTCTGGGAGCGGGGCCCGGTGGCTACACCGCCGCGGTCCGTAGCGCGCAACTGGGTCTGTCCACCGCGGTGGTCGAGGAGCGGTACTGGGGAGGCGTGTGCCTGAACGTGGGCTGTATCCCCTCCAAGGCCCTGTTGCACAACGCCGAGATGGTGCAGTTCGTCGCGAACGAGGCCAAGGCGTACGGGATCAGCATCGGCGGGGAGGTGGCCGTCGACTACGGGGCGGCCTTCCAGCGCAGCCGTAAGGTCGCCGACGGCCGGGTCAAGGGCGTTCACTACCTGATGAAGAAGAACGCCATCACCCAGTTCGACGGGCGCGGCACCTTCACCGACGACCACACCCTGGTGGTGACCCTGGCGGACGGGCGCACCGAGACGGTGACGTTCGGCCACTGCATCCTGGCCACCGGCGCCCGGCCACGGCTGCTGCCCGGGACCGCCCTGTCGGAGCGGGTGGTCACCTTCGAGAGCCAGATCCTGAGCGAGACCCTGCCCGGCAGCATTGTCATCGCCGGGGCGGGCGCGATCGGCGTGGAGTTCGCCTACGTCCTGCGCAGCTACGGCGTGGATGTGACCATCGTCGAGTTCCTGGACCGTATGGTCCCGCTGGAGGACGAGGAGATCTCCAAGGAACTGGCCAAGCACTACCGCAAGCTGGGGATCGAGGTCCTGACCGGGACCGCCGTCGAGAGCATCGACGACTCCGGCCCCCGGGTGCGCGTCACCGTCGACAAGGGCGGCGAGCGGCGGACACTGGAGACGGACAAGGTCCTCCAGGCCATCGGTTTCGCGCCGAACGTCCAGGGCTACGGCCTGGAGAACACCGGGGTGCGGCTGACGGAGCGCGGTGCGGTCGAGGTCGACGGGCGCTGCCGCACCAGCGTGCCGCACATCTTCGCGATCGGGGACGTCACCGCCAAGCTGATGCTCGCGCACGCCGCCGAGTCCATGGGCATCGTGGCCGCCGAGACCATCGCGGACGCGGAGACCATGGAGCTGGACTACACCATGATCCCGCGGGCCACCTACTGCCAGCCGCAGGTCGCCAGCTTCGGCTGGACCGAGGCCCAGGCGCGCGAGCGGGGCTTCGACGTCAAGGTCGCCAAGTTCCCATTCACCGCCAACGCCAAGGCCCACGGCCTGGGGCAGCCCGTCGGCTTTGTGAAGATCATCAGTGACGACACCCACGGTGAACTGCTCGGTGCCCACCTCATCGGCCCCGAGGTCACCGAGCTCCTCCCGGAACTCACCCTCGCCCAGCAGTGGGACCTCACCATCCACGAGGTCGCCCGCAACGTCCACGCGCACCCCACCCTCGGCGAAGCCGTCAAGGAGGCCGTCCACGGCCTGTCCGGCCACATGATCAACATGTAGGGCGCCCCTCTGTACGGCACACCCCTGCCCGGCGGCCGCGGGTCGCCGGGCTTCTCGCTGTGGACCACCCCCCGCAAGATCGAAGTTAACGTGGGTTTAGCATATGAGCGCCGCCTAGCTCGAAAGATAAACCTGTGACTGTCAATGACGACTCGTTCACCAACTGGAAGAACCGCGAGGAGACCGCGGAGTCGATGATCCCGATCATCGGGAAGCTACACCGTGAGCGGGACGTCACCGTCCTGCTGCACAGCCGCTCCCTGGTGAACAAATCGGTGGTCAGCATCCTCAAGACCCACCGGTTCGCACGGCAGATCGCCGGTGAGGAACTCTCGGTCACCGAGACGATGCCCTTCCTCCAGGCCCTCACCGCGCTCGACCTCGGCCCGTCCCAGATCGACATCGGCATGCTCGCCGCCACGTACAGGAGCGACGACCGCGGTCTGTCGGTGGCGGAGTTCACCGCCGAGGCCGTCGCCGGTGCGACGGGCGCCAACAAGATCGAGGGCGGCGCGGGGCGCGATGTCGTCCTCTACGGGTTCGGCCGCATCGGGCGCCTCGTCGCCCGCCTGCTCATCGAGAAGTCCGGCTCCGGCAACGGTCTGCGGCTGCGGGCCATCGTCGTGCGCGGGGGCGGCGGCCGGGCGGCCGAGGACCTCGTCAAGCGCGCCTCGCTGCTGCGCCGTGACTCCATCCACGGGCAGTTCCAGGGCACGATCACCGTCGACGAGGCGAACAGCGCGATCATCGCCAACGGCAACGAGATCAAGGTGATCTACGCCGACGACCCGGCCTCGGTCGACTACACGGCGTACGGCATCAAGGACGCCATCCTCATCGACAACACGGGCAAGTGGCGCGACCGCGAGGGTCTGTCGAAGCATCTGCGTCCCGGCATCGACAAGGTCGTCCTGACCGCGCCGGGCAAGGGCGACGTCCCCAACATCGTCCACGGCGTCAACCACGACACGCTCAAGCCCGACGAGCAGATCCTGTCCTGCGCCTCCTGCACCACCAACGCGATCGTCCCGCCGCTGAAGGCGATGGAGGACGAGTACGGCGTGCTGCGCGGCCATGTGGAGACGGTCCACTCGTTCACCAACGACCAGAACCTGCTGGACAATTACCACAAGTCCGACCGTCGTGGCCGGTCCGCGCCGCTCAACATGGTGATCACCGAGACCGGTGCCGCCTCCGCCGTCGCCAAGGCGCTGCCCGACCTCAAGGCGCGGATCACCGGCAGCTCGATCCGGGTCCCGGTGCCCGATGTGTCGATCGCGATCCTCAACCTTCAGCTCGCGCGGGAGACCAGCCGCGAGGAAGTCCTCGACTACCTCCGCAACGTGTCGCTGACGTCACCGCTGAAGCGCCAGATCGACTTCACCACCGCCCCCGACGCGGTGTCGAGCGACTTCATCGGCTCGCGCCACGCCTCGATCGTCGACGCGGGCGCCACCAAGGTCGAGGGCGACAACGCGATCCTCTACCTGTGGTACGACAACGAGTTCGGCTACTCCTGCCAGGTCATCCGCGTCGTCCAGTACGTCTCCGGGGTGGAGTACCCGACCTACCCGGCGCCGGCGATCTGATTCCGGCCCACTGCGCGCACCGGTCCCCCGGCAGACGGGGACCGGTGCGCGCTGCGCTTTCCCAGGCACTCCTGCCGTCTCTCCCCTCGTGCGATGCTGGGAAGGGATCATGACGGGACGCGGAGAGAGCGGCGGAGGGTGCATGGCGAGCCGGTCGGTTCGGGCGAGGGCGTGGGCACGCATCGTGGCGTCGGACCCCGGGCTGCTTCGACTCACGGCCGGGCTGCGGACCGTGTGCTCCATCGCGCTCACCCTCGCCGTCCTGGCCTTTCTGCGGGCCGACGTGTCGCATCTGGTGGCCGGGGCCATCGCGGCCATGGTCGCGACGTTCGCCATCCGCGAGAAGGAGCGGACACCACAGGCCGTCACGCTGGCCCTGGGCCTCCCCGTGGCGCTGGCCTCGGTGTCGCTGAGCGCGCTGCTGCACTCCTACCGGGTGGCCGGGGACCTCGCCTTCCTGGGGCTCATCTTCGGCGCCGTCTACGGCCGCCGGTTCGGCGACCGCGGCACGGCACTGGGACTGATCGTCTTCCAGGTCTACTTCCTCTCCCTCTTCGTCGGCGCGACCGTCCCCGCACTCCCGGGGCTCTGTGCCGCGATCGTCATCGCCTTCGTGTGCAGCGCCGTGGTGCGCTTCGCCCTGGTGCCCGACACCCCCGCTGGGATCCTGGACCGGCTGCGCCAGGCGTTCCGGGCCCGCCTCGCGCAACTGATCTCGGCGTACCTCGACCTGTTCGACGCCGGGCCGGACGACCTCCAGAAGGTGCTCGACGAGGTGCGCCGCAGGGCCGCGGCACTGCACGAGACGGCCATGATGATCCAGGGGCGGCTGGAGGAGGGCACCTCCGACGACGCGACGGCCCGGCTCGTACAGCGTCGTATCGCCGATGCCGAGATCGCCGCCGAACGGCTGGGGCTGCTGCTGCTCACCGCGCGCAGCGCGAAGCGGGCCGACACGCTCACCCTGCACCTGCCGGGGGCCCCGGTGCCCTCGGGCGGGCCGCTGCCCGAGCGGGACGAGACGACCGCCGCACTGCGCCGCGACCTCGAGGCGCTGCATCTGCTTGTCCTGCGGCCCGCCACGCAGACCGCCGGAACGGCGGTGTCCCACGTGCGCAACCGGCTCCTCGGCTATCGCGAGGAGGAGAACCTGCCGCACGCGTCGGCCGCCGTCCAGGACGTCTTCCGCGGGATCGGCGAGCTGGGGCGCGCCGTCCTGGGACTGCGGATCGCCTTCGACGGACCCGAGGACGAGTCCGACGACACCCCCGCCACCGCCCGCTCACGTGAGGAACTGGACGCGGAGGACGCCGCGATCGACGGCAGCGAGGAGGCTGGCCGCCCGGAGCCGGAGGCCACCGGGCTCCGGCGCCCCACCACCCGCGCCGCGGTGCAGGTGGCCGTGGGATCGGCGCTGGCCATGGTCGGCGGCGAGTTCCTCTCCAGTCAGCGCTGGTACTGGGCCGTGCTGACCTGCTGGATCGTGTTCATCAACACGGCGTCCACCGGGGAGATCCTGGTCAAGGGTTATCGCCGGCTGGTGGGGACCGTCCTCGGGGTGGTGGCGGGCATCCTGCTGGCGGGAGTGGTCGGACACCACACATGGACGGCGTTCGGGCTCGTGCTGCTGTTCATCTTCGCGATGTTCTACACGGCACCGCTGTCGTACACGCTGATGTCCTTCTTCGTCACGGCCATGCTGGGCCTCCTCTACACGGTCCTGCACACCTACACCGCTTCCGTGCTCCTGCTGCGCATCGAGGAGACGGCGCTCGGGGTGTTCTGCGGAATCGTCGCGGCGGCGGTGGTGCTGCCGGTCCACACCGATCGCCGTACGAACGAACTCCTCGGCACCACGCTGGCCCGGCTCGCCGATGTCACCGAGGCCGCCGTCGGCCAGCTCAGCGGTGGTCCCGCGGTCAATCTGCTCGACCGGGCCCGCGATCTGGACCAGGCCCTGGCCGATCTGCGTTCCTCGACACAGCCGCTGACCCATCCGATCACGCCGATGCGGGCCCGCCGGGACACCGCCCGCTATCTGATGGCGATGCTGGAGACCTGCGCCTACCACGCGCGCTCCCTGGCGGCGACCGCCGAACTGCTGCCCGAGCACCCGTCGATCGCGGCGGATCCCCGGCTGCGCGTGGCGGGCCGGCGCATCGTCCACAACATCGAGGCCCTCGCCACGCACGTCGGCGACGAACAGTCCGACGCCGCGATCGAGACGGGCCCCAGCATCGCGTCCATGCTCAAGCCGGGCACCCTCGGGGCCCCGCACTACGACCGCGTCACCGACCGGGTGCTGCGGCACCTTCAGCGCCTGGACGAGGCGGTGGCCGGACTGGCCCGTCCGCTCCACGTCCCCACCCAGCCGCCGAAGGCCTGACCACCGCCGGGGCGCGCGTCGGCCGACCGACCCGTCGCGCCGGTGCCGTCCTCGGTGCCTCAGTCGAAGCGCAGGTCGGACAGCTGCCGTTCGAGCGCGGTGACGTCGTCGTCCTCGGGTGTCTCCTCGGCCGCACGGGCGGCCATGAGAGCGGCGAGCTCGCCGCCCGCCCGCCGGATGCGCGCGGGCAGCCCCTCGGTGAAGGCGTCGCCGCCGGATCCCCAGTCCTCGGACGCCGCGTACACCGCGGTGGGGACGACCGCCGCGCGCAGATACGCGAACAGCGGGCGCAGCGCGTGCTCCAGCACCAGGGAGTGGCGGGCCGTGCCGCCGGTCGCCGCGATCACGACCGGTTTCCCGGTCAGGGCGTCCGGGTCGATCAGGTCGAAGAAGGACTTGAACAGCCCGCTGTAGGAGGCGGTGAACACGGGAGACACGACGATCAGACCGGTCGCACCCGTCACCGCGTCGATCACGGCGGCCAGCGGCGGGGCCGGGAATCCGGTGACGAGGTTGTTGGCGACGGCGACGGCCAGTTCCCGCAGCTCGACGACCTCGGTCTCCAGCTCCTGGCCCGGACCGGCGAGTTCGCCGCGGACCGACTCGGCGAGGCGGTCCGCGAGCAGACGGGTGGAGGACGGGGTGCTCAGCCCCGCGGACACGGCGACCAGCTTCATGCTGTGGTCTCTCCCTTCCCGGACGCCGCGGCGGCGATCCGGGCCGCATGCGTCGGCGCGTCCGGCACATCGGCCGGGCGGCCGTTCGCGAACTCCTTGCGCAGGACGGGCACGACCTCCTCGCCGAGGATGTCGATCTGTTCCAGAACGGTCTTCAGGGGAAGGCCCGCGTGGTCCATCAGGAACAGCTGCCGCTGGTAGTCGCCGACCGTCTCGCGGAAGGTCAGCGTCCGCTCGATGACCTGCTGGGGAGAGCCGACCGTGAGCGGGGTCTGCTCGGTGAACTCCTCCAGGGACGGTCCGTGCCCGTAGACGGGCGCGTTGTCGAAGTAGGGGCGGAACTCCCGTACGGCGTCCTGGGAGTTCTTCCGCATGAACACCTGGCCGCCCAGTCCGACGATGGCCTGTTCCGGCCGGCCGTGCCCGTAGTGGGCGTAGCGCCGCCGGTACAGCTGGACCATCTGCCGTGTGTGCTCGGCGGGCCAGAAGATGTTGTTGTGGAAGAAGCCGTCGCCGTAGTAGGCCGCCTGGTCGGCGATCTCCGGGGAGCGGATCGAGCCGTGCCAGACGAACGGCGGTATGCCGTCCAGCGGTCGGGGCGTGGCGGTGAAGCCCTGCAGCGGCGTGCGGAACTTGCCCTCCCAGTCGACCACGTCCTCGCGCCACAGCCGGTGCAGCAGCGCGTAGTTCTCCTTGGCGAGGTTGATGCCCTGGCGGATGTCCTGCCCGAACCAGGGGTAGACCGGGCCGGTGTTGCCGCGCCCCATCATCAGGTCCACCCGCCCGTCGGCCAGGTGCTGGAGCATCGCGTAGTCCTCGGCGATCTTCACCGGGTCGTTGGTGGTGATCAGTGTCGTGGCCGTGGACAGGATCAACTTCTCGGTGCGCGCGGCGACATGGCCGAGCATGGTGGTCGGGGACGACGGTACGAAGGGCGGGTTGTGGTGCTCGCCCATGGCGAAGACGTCCAGGCCCACCTCCTCCGTCTTGAGCGCGACGGCGACCATCGCCTTGATGCGTTCGTGCTCCGACGGCGTACGGCCCGTGGTCGGATCGGTCGTCACATCACCGACCGTGAAGATGCCGAACTGCATGGATCCCTCTTCTTCCGGCAATCGTGTGCGTGCGGAACGCTAGGCGTCCCCCGCAGGGCCGGCATGCCCGAGAGCGCACGGGCAGGTGACCCCCAGCGCCCTGCTCTTCCGGAGACGTTGCCCGAGCGCGGGCGTGCCACCGAGGATGCACAGTGTCGGTGGACATGATCGGTGAGGGGGCCAGGAGTGCTGTTGCTCGATCTCGGCACGGTGGCGCCACGCGAGCGGGTGGAGGCGTTTCGGCATGCGCTGACGGACTCGATGGTGCCCAACGAGATCGTCCACGAGGAGCCCCCGACCGGCATCCACGCCCGTATGGAGCTGTGGCAGGTGGGCGGCCTGAACCTCTTCGCCACCCGCAACTCCGGCTTCGAGGTCCGGCGCAACGAGCGGCATGTACGTCACCACCGCAGCCGTCCCGTGGTCTCCGTCTCGCTCCAGCCCGCGGGCCTCCACCGCGCCGAAGTGGCGGGCCGGCGCTCGTTGTTGGGGCCCGACGACATCTGTGTGTTCCACGAGCTGTCGCCCCGTACCTACGGCTGGTCCGGCGACGCGGCCTCCCAGTCGATCATGTTCGACATGAACCGCCTGGACGTGCCGGTGGACCTCGTGGTCAGGGCCGCCCTGCAACTGCGTGCCAGTCCGATGTACGGCCTGGTCCTCCAGCATCTGCGCGGCCTGTGGCGCGATCCGGGCGCTCTCGAGTCCGATCCCGGCGCGCCGGCCCTGGCGAGCGCCACCACGGATCTCGTACGCGCGCTGCTGCTGTCGGCCGCGCACGTCGAGGAGACCGACACGGTGAGGTCGGCCATGGACGAGACCCTGCTGACCCGGATCACCGGCTATGCGCGCCGCCATCTCGCGGACCGTGATCTGACGCCCGGGCGGATCGCGGCCGAGCACGCCATCTCGGTGCGCCGGCTGTACCTCCTGCTCAGCGAGGCGGGCATCAGCCTGGAGCAGTGGCTGATCGCCGAACGGCTCACCAAGGCACAGCAGATGCTGGCCTCGCCGCGCTACGACCGGCTCACCGTCGCGGCCGTGTCCGCGCGGTGCGGATTCAGCAGCCCGAGCCACTTCAGCCGGCGGTTCCAGGCGGCGTACGGGCAGTCGCCGAGCGACTGGCGGCGCAACCGCGACAGCAGCCCCCTCGGGAGCGGCTCCGGCCGGGGCGGCGGGGCGACGGACGGACCGGTGTCCCGCGCCGGCCGGTCAGACGGCGTGTAGGGCCGCATGCAAGGTGTCCGTCGCCTGGATACGCGCCGCTCTGGACGCGTGCGTGCCGCGCAGCAGGTCGAACAGGACGAACCCGTGAATCGTGCCGTGATACCGGGCCGACACGACCGGGACGTCCGCCTCCCTCAGCCGCGCCGCATAGGCCTCGCCCTCGTCACGCAGCACATCGGCCTCGGCGGTGAGAACGAGCGCCGGCGGCAGGCCGCGCAGCCGGCGGGTGGCCGCGCGCAGCGGCGACACGGTGCCCAGGGTCCGGGTCTCGGGGTCCGGCGCGTACTGCCGCCAGTATCCGCTCATTGCGGCCCGGCCGAGGAAGTAGCCCTCCCCGAACTGGTGGTAGGAGTGGGTGTCCATCGCCGCGTCGGTCACCGGGCAGACCAGCACCTGGTGGCTGAAGGCCGGCTCGCCACGCTCCAGCGCGACCAGGGTGAGGGCGGCCGCCTGCTGGGCGCCCGTGCTGGCGCCGACGACCGCCATCCTGGTGCCGTCCAGCCGGCACTGCGCGCCATGGCGGGCGATCCACCGGGCGACGGTGTACGCCCGTTCGACGGCGCTCGGGTACCTTGCGTCCTCCGGACCGTCGTACTCGGGGACGACCACGGCGGCATCCACGCCGAGGACCAGGTCCGCCACCAGGAGCCGGTGTGCGTGCGCGTCGGTCAGCATCCAGCCCAGCCCGTGCAGATACAGCACCACCGGCAGGAGTTCCTCGCTGCCGGCGGGACGGAGGATCCGCACCCGGATCCGGCTGCCGTCGTCTCCCGGCAGGGCGAGCCATTCCTCCTCCACATCGGGCTCGACACGGCCGTCGCCGTTCCACAGCACCGCCATGCGGGCCCTGGCGGCGGCCGCGTCGGTGCCCTCCGGCACAGGGCACGTGTACGCCTGGACGAAGGCCCGCACCTGCCGTTCGAGGACGGGCTTCGCCCCGAGGGCCGGAACGTCTTCTTCCACGGACAACTCCTGCGGGGGGCGGATCATGGGCCGTACGGGGGATCGGCTCCGCACCCGCTGCCGGGCAGGGAGGCACACTCTCGGCACCGGAGGCGGCCGCACGCGCGATCCAGCCTAGGGCGCCCGCTGCCGGGGAGAGGGGCGGGCCACCGTACTCACCCATGCCCCTGCGTGCACACTTCGGCAGCTGTTCGACATCTCGAACCTCGACGCGCCGCGATGCCGTCGGACGACCCGACGCCTCTCCCCATGACCGTCGGAGAGTCGCGGAAAGGGGTGTGGAGAGCGGCGTCCGTCCCCCGCTCCGGCGCACCGTTCACCGAATTGCGGGGCGGCCGAGAGGAGTCCACGTGAGCGCCCTGCCCAGGACGGCCGACCGGCCGTGCACCCCGGCGTCGTCCGATGTCGGCGACGCCGTGGCGCGCTGGCTGGCACCCGTCCACGATCATCCGCGGCTGGGCGAGCCCCTGCCGGGCACCGTGACGCTGCATCACTTCGGCTATGTCCGCCTGATCGCCTGTGCGGCCGGGCCGCTGCGGGTGGCCCGTGGCTCGCGCCCGCACGCCGAGGACACCGCGGCCGCCAAGGACGCGGTCGCCCTGGTGGTCCCCCGGGACGGGGCGGTGCGTCTGGTCCAGGACGGCCGTGGCGCCGAGGTGCGGAGCGGGCAGCTGGCGCTGCTGGACCTGCGCCGGGCCTTCTCGGTCGAACAGCGGGATGCGGCCCGCACGTTGTTCTTCCGCCTCCCCGCGCACGCCCTGCACATCCCCGGGGAGGTCCTGCGGACCCTCACGGCCCGCGCCCTCACGCCGTCGGGCGGGGTGGCCGCGCTGCTGGCCCCCCTCCTGGGGCGCCTGGACGACACGGCGTCCCGCGTGCCCGCAGCGGTGGGCGAGCGGCTCGGCGGCATCGTGACCGAGCTGGTGGCCGCCCTGGTCGACGACGCCTACGAGGCCTACGACTCCGTGGACAGGTCTCCTCGCAGCGGGCCCCAGCAGCTGATCGTCACGATCCGCCGGTACATCGACCAGCACCTCGACGACCCCGACCTCTCGGCGGAGGGCATCGCCCGGGCGCATCTGATCTCGGTCCGCTATCTGCACCGCCTCTTCCAGGGCGAGGGAGTCACCGTGGGCAGGCTGATCCTGCGTCGGCGGGTCGAGGAGTGCGCGCGGGAACTCGCGCGGCGCGGCCGGGTGAGTCCCTCCGTCTCCGTGGTGGCGACCCGCTGGGGCTTCCGCAACGCGGCGCACTTCAGCCGTGCCTTCAAGGCCGTCCACGGGCAGTCCCCGCAGCAGTGGCGTCGCCTCGCGGCCGCGTCCGCGGCGGGAACCCTCTGAAGGAGCTACCCGGCCCCGTCCCTCGCCTCAGGACCCGGGTGGCCGGTTCCGGAACGCGTACGGCTGCGGCCGGTCAGCCGTTCGGGTCGCCGGTCCCGAGGGACGGCCGGGTCCGGTCCTCGCGCCAGTCGCTGGGCGACACGCCGTACCTGGCGCGGAAGCTGCGGCTGAAGTGTGTGGCGTTCGCGAACCCCCAGCGCCTCGCGACCGCGGAGACCGTGGTGTCGTCCCGCCCCGGGCGGGCCAGCTCCCGGCGCGCCTCCTCCAGCCGACGGTGCTGGATCCACCGGCCGACCGTGCTGTCGTGGTCCTCGAAGAGCTTGTGGAGATAGCGGATCGAGATGTGCTGGGCCGTGGCGACGCTCGCGGGGGTCAGCCCGCGGTCCCACAGGTTCGCGTCGACATGGGCGCGCACCCGCCGGACCAGGGCATCGCGCTCCTGCCCGCCCTCCGCCTCCGCTCCGTACCACTCCTCGTGGTCCTGCGGTACGGCATCGCCGTCCTCGACCGCCAGCAGGGCCACCCACTCGGCCACACTGCCGGCCAGATGGAGTGCCGTCCGGGGCGTATACGTGTCCGGAGCGCCGACGAGCTCCCGTAGAAGGGGAACCAGCAGCGGAGCCACGGCGCCGTCGGAGAACGGGGCCCGCGCACAGAGGGCCCGTATCCCGTGGTCGGTGAGCGCGAGGACCCGTCTCGGTATCCGCACCAGATGCAGGGCGAAGTCCTCCGGCTCATGGAGCGTGAACGGCTCCTCGCCGTCGCAGACGAAGAGGTCGTCCGGGCCGCAGGCCGCGCCCGCTCCCCGCCGGACCAGGACCGCCCGGCCGGCGGTGTGGATGCCCAGCACCAGACACGGTTCGCGGGTGTCGTCGTCGGGCTCGTGGACGTAGGTCCGTGCCGCTCCCCCGACCGTGTCGATCCGCAGGAAACCGAGTGCGCCGTGTGCGCGGACATCGGCGACCTGACCCGCGTCCTGAGTGAGATGCGTGCCGCCCGGGGCGGCGGATACGGGCATCAGGCTCATACGGCCCCCTTCGAAGCGTTCCACGGACTTCAGCCTGCGGCGGCTCCGGCCGTAAAAGACGCTGGTCAGGCGGTCCCTGCGGACAAGGGCATGAACGCTGCACCGTGGGGCATCGCAAGCGCGGGTCGGCGGTCCGCGAGCGCGTCGGACGGTCCGGCCGGCCCGGTCACTCTGAGCGCGCATCCGGTCATGCGGTGCACTCGTCCCCCCGTTCCCGGGACCGGTGGGATGGAGGGACACCCGAGTGGGAAGTTATGAAACATGACAGAACGGAACTTTGGGGACACCGCACGGCACCGGCCCGCCCGGCGCCGCCGTCATGCCCTGGACGGCGGCGGGGACGGAGACGCGCCGTGATCACCCATCCGCTGTACGGGGTGGAGCCCTGGTGCGTCCGCGAGACCGGACTGGACCTGGACGTCCTGGCGCAGAGCGAATCGGTCTTCGCCCTGTCCAACGGACACATCGGATGGCGCGGCAACCTGGAGGAGGGCGAGCCGCACGGGCTGCCCGGCTGCTATCTCAACGGCGTCCACGAGGTGCATCCGCTGCCCTACGCCGAGGCCGGATACGGCTACCCGGAGTCCGGCCAGACGGTCATCAACGTCACCGACGGCAAAGTCATCCGCCTCCTCGTCGACGACGAGCAGGCCGACCTGCGCTACGGCCACGTCCGCTCCCACGAACGGGTGCTGGATCTGCGGAACGGGGTGCTCCGCAGGGAGTGCGTGTGGGTCTCACCGGTGGGCAAGGCCGTCCGCGTACGCTCGACCCGGCTGGTCTCCCTCACTCATCGGGCCATCGCCGCGATCGTCTACGAGGTGGAGCCGCTGGAGGACGAGGTGGGCATCGTCATCCAGTCCGAACTCGTCGCCAACGAGCCCATGCCGCGGCCCAGCGCCGACCCGCGGGTCGCGGCCGTCCTGGACTCTCCGCTGCGGCCGGAGGAGCACTGCGCCGAGGGGACGCGCCTCAGGCTGATCCACCGCACCGAGCAGAGCGGTCTGCGGATCGCGGCCGCCGCCGTCCACATCGTGCAGGGCCCGGCCGGCACCCGGACCACCAGCGAGAGCACGGACGACGTCGCCCGGCTCACCGTGATCACCGACCTCAAGCCCGGAGAGAAGCTTCGGCTGGAGAAACTGGTCTCCTACTGCTGGTCCGGGCTGCGCTCGCTGACGGCCCTGCGGGACCAGGCGGAGGCCGCGCTCGCCGAGGCGGGCAGCACAGGCTGGCAGAATCTCCTCGACGAACAGCGGGCCGTGCTGGACGACTTCTGGCTCCACGCCGATGTGGAGGTGGACGGCGACGCGGAGATCCAGCAGGCCGTCCGCTTCGCGCTCTTCCATGTGCTGCAGGCGGCCGCCCGGGCCGAGCAGCGGGCCATCCCGGCCAAGGGCCTGACCGGCTCCGGATACGACGGGCACGCCTTCTGGGACACCGAGATCTATGTCCTGCCGCTGCTCACCTTCACCCATCCACGCAGTGTCGCCGCGGCACTGCGCTGGCGGCAGGACACCCTGCCGGCGGCACGCGCCCGTGCCCGCCAACTCGGTCTGAAGGGCGCCGCGTTCCCCTGGCGCACCATCAACGGCGCGGAATGCTCCGGCTACTGGCCGGCCGGTTCCGCCGCGTTCCACATCAACGCGGGGATCGCCCATGCCGTGCTGCGCTATGTCGCGGCCACCGGCGACGAGGACTTCGAGCGCGACACCGGTGTGGAACTGCTCGTGGAGAGCGCCCGGCTGTGGCTCTCCCTCGGCCACCACGACTCCGGTGGCCGTTTCCACATCGACGGTGTCACCGGGCCCGACGAGTACAGCGCGGTCGCGGACGACAACACCTACACCAACCTCATGGCCCAGGACAATCTGCGGGCCGCCGCCGACGCCGCCGACCGTCATCCCCGGCAGGCCGACGCGCTCGGCGTGACCGAGGAGGAGACCAGGGCGTGGCGGTGCGCCGCCGACACGATGAGCGTGCCGTACAACAGCGCGCTCGGTATCCACGAGCAGGCCGCGGATTTCACCCGCCACGAGGTCTGGGACTTCTCCCGCACCCGGCCCGAGGACTACCCGCTGCTGCTGCACTTCCCGTACCTGGAGCTCTACCGGAAGCAGGTGGTCAAACAGGCGGACCTCGTGCTGGCGATGTATCTGCGCAGCGACGCCTTCGACGAGGGGCAGAAGGCCCGGAACTTCGCCTACTACGAGCCACTCACCGTCCGTGACTCCTCGCTGTCGGCCTGCATCCAGGCCGTCATCGCCGCCGAGGTCGGCCAGTTGTGCCTGGCCTACGACTACCTGGGCGAGGCGGCCCTGATGGATCTGGACGATCTGGAGCGGAACTCCCGCGACGGACTGCACATCGCCTCGCTGGCGGGCTCCTGGATCGCGCTGGTCGCCGGCTTCGGCGGTATGCGCCACCGCGCGGGAACCCTGCACTTCGCACCCCGGCTGCCCGCGAACCTGAGCCGGCTCGCCTTCTCGGTCCAGGTCCGGGGCCAGTGCCTGCGGGTGGAGATCACCGAGTCCCTGGCCACGTACACGCTCGTACACGGGGAAAGCATCCGGATCGGGCACTACGGGGAGCCGGTGACGGTGTCCCTCGGCACCCCCGAAAGCCGGCCCTTCAAGCCGCCGCCGCCCCTGCCGGCCCCCGCCCAGCCACCCGGGCGCCGCCCGGAGCGCCCCTGCTGACCGCACACCGAGTGCGCGCGGGCCGCCACCTGGGTGTATCCAGGAGGTATGCGCCTCCAGCCCCGCGGAGGTGTCGGTCGGTCGTCGCAGCCGAACCGAGGACTCGTGGCCGTCCCGGTCGTGCTGATCGTAGCGATCGCGCTCGCCGACATCCTTGCGCCCCAGAGCATCCACCTCGGGCCGCTGCTCGTGGTCGCACCGGCACTCACCGCCTCCTTCGGTGGCTCCCGGCTCACGGCCCTGATCGGAGCCCTCGCCGTCGCGGCGCTGGTGGCGATCTCCGTGATCCGCACCAGCATCTTCACCTCCAACCACGAGAGCCAGCTCATCGCGCTGATGGTGATCTGCGCCTTCACCGTGCTGTTCTGCCGTCTGCGGGAGCGGCACAGCGCGGAGCTGAGACAGGTGCGGTCCGTGGCCGAAGCCGCGCAGCAGGTCGTCCTGCACCCCCTGCCGGACCGGATGGGCTCGCTGCACATCGCCAGCGCCTACCGGGCCGCCACGGACCAGGCCCGCATCGGCGGCGATCTGTACGCGGCCGTGCCCACCACGACCGGGACCCGTCTGCTCCTCGGAGACGTCCGCGGCAAGGGCCTGCCCGCCATCGAGGAGTCGGCGCTCGTGCTGGGCGCGTTCCGCAGCGCGGCCCACCGCGAACCGGAGCTCTGCGCGCTGCGGACGGAGCTGGATGCCATCGTGGGCTGGAGCCGATGCCAACCGAGCAAGGACTGCTCGGACACGGACGAGTCCTTCATCACCGCCGTGCTGGTCGACATCCCGGACGACGCCCCCGTCATCCATGTCCTGAACTGCGGGCACCCGCCACCGATCCGGCTGCACGACGCGCAGGCGATCGTGCTGGCACCCCGGCAGTACACGACTCCCCTCGGCATGGGCCTGCCCGAGGCCCCGCAGGGCGGCGTGGACACCTTCGCCTTCGAACCCGGCGACACGCTGGTGCTCTACACCGACGGCGTCACCGAGGCACGCGACCGGGCAGGCCGTTTCTACCCCCTCGCCGACCGCGTCACGGCCTGGCCGACCACGGCCACGCCCGAGGGGATCATCGATCACCTGCGCACCGACCTCGCCGCGTTCTGCGGCGGAAACTTCGCGGACGACGCCGCCGCGGTCGTGGTGCGCCGCGAACCGGTCACCGGCGATACGGCACAGCGTCCGAACAAGGCCCGCCGGTCCGCCCGCCGTCCCAGCCTCGTCCACCGGTCCCTGTAGACGCCCCCGCCCGGCCCCCACCGGCCGCGATCGGTGTGCCCTCCCTTCGGCTGCCGGACACCGTGCGGTCACACCGAGCGGGAAGGTTTCCGCCGTCCCCCTGCCTCGCCCCTCATCCGTCCGCCGCGGACCTGGCGGATGTGACGTGGAAGGACGACGTGCGCCATGTCCCTGCTCCCGCTCGACGACCTCCCCCGGGCGCCGGCCGCCCTGGTGCGCTCCCCCTCTGCCGCGCGCCTGGCCCGCCGGACACTCACCCTGCTCCCGCTCCTGCTGCTGGGCATCTGGGCGGTCGCCGACTGGCATGCCGTACGCGACGGCGCCGCCCGACTGGCCTCCGCCGACCCCCGGTGGCTGCCGGCCGGGATCCTCCTCACCGGCCTGGGCTGGGTGAACGCCGCCTGGGTCCGCCAGGGCGCCGTACCGGAGAGGCTTCCGGCGGGACCGCTGGTGGCCTCGCAGTTCGCCGCCGGCGCCGCCAACCACGTACTCCCGGCGAGCATCGGCGCCCATGCGGTCACCCTGCGCTTTCTGCAGACCCATGGCGTCTCCTTCGCACGGGCCACCGCCTCCCTCGCCCTGTACTCCCTGGTCAAGCCGATCGCGAAGACACTGGTGCTCCTCACCTTCCCGGTGTTCTTCCCGGGTGTACTGACGCTCGGTCAACTCGTCCCGGACAAGCGGACGCTGATCCTGATCGCGGCGGCTGCGGGTGCAGGTGTCACCATGGGCTGCGCCCTGGTGACGGTCGTACGTCCGCTACGGCGCCCGGTGTTCGACTTCGTCCGCACCGCGCTGACCGACGCGCGGATTCTTCACACGCGGCCCAGCCGTGCCCTCGCCCTGTGGGGCGGAGCGGCCGTCAGTCCGATTCTCCAGGCGAGCACGATCGCCGCGGTCGGGGCCTCGCTCGGCCTGCAACTGTCCTGGGCGCAGGTGGTGTTCGCGTTCCTCGCCGCCAGCACGGCCGCCGGGGCCGTACCCGCCCCCGGCGGCATCGGCCCCGTGGACGCGGCGATGGTGTTCGCCCTGGCCGGCTACGGCGCCCCGATGGACGTGGCCACGGCCACCCTCATCGGCTACCGCGTCCTGACGGTCTGGCTCCCCCTCCTGCCGGGCATGCTCGTCCTCACGGCCATGGTCCACCGCAAGCTGCTGTGAGCGCGCGGACGCACAGCGCGATCCCCGTCCATTCGCTTTGCTCCAGGGAATAAATCGCGGAGCTTGAGCTGCCCCGCCACACCCTTCCCGAGGGGCAGGATTCTGCCCCACAGCCAGCCATCGTTCGACGTCCACCGGACGGCGGAGCAGATCCTTCGGTTCATGAAATATGTCACAGAGCAAACATTTAATCCTGAATTAATCGAGGAGTAACGTCGCATCTGCCCCACCACCTCGGGGCACCGCCGGGACCAACTCACCCACACGGCACCGGCGTACAGCAAGGAGAAAGATGATGAGTCACACCTTTGGACGGCGAGCCGCAACCGCGCTCCTCACCGCCACCGCCGCCGTCGGCGCCCTCTTCGCCGCCGGAGGCTTCGCCTCGGCCGCTCCGAACCCCGCAGCCGACCGCCCCGCGGTCGTCGTGTCGAACGCCCAGGGCGTCACCGAACACGGCGGCGACCGCGGCGGCAGCGGCCGTGACAGCTGGAGCGACAACCGTGGTCAGGGCGGAGACGGCCGGAACGACCAGCGCTCCTACCAGGGTGACCGCAATTCCTACCGTGGCTTCCGCGACTCCGACCGGAGCGGGCGCAACTCCTACCAGGACGACCGCAACTCCTACCGCGGCGACAGCAACGTCTACCGCGTCTCCTACCGAAGCGACGACCACTCCTACCGGAGTGACCGCGACGGCCGGGGCGACCACCGTGAGTTCCGCGGCGAGCACCGCTGGGACGGCCACCGCTACTGGCACCACGAGGGCCGCTCCTGGTACTGCGACGACGACCACGGCCGGCGCTACCGCTACGACGGTCACCGCTTCTACCGCTGGGACCGCGGCGTATGGGTCATCGTGATCAGCGACACGCACGGCTTCGACTTCGACGGGGCCCTCTTCCGCTGATCCCACGGACCGCGACGACATCGGACCGGGCAGGGTGCACACTGCCCGGGTCCGATGACCGGCCCCCGACGCACACCGAGCCAGCCATGATCAGTTGCGTAGACCACATGCTCGACATGGAACTCGAGACTCCCCAGGGCCTCCGGGTCACCGTGCCGACCCACCTGCTCTACCGGGCGCAGGATCCCCTGTCGGTGGAGTTCCTCTTCCATGACATCCGCCTGGGCCCCGTGCCCTGGACCTTCGCACGCGAGCTGCTCACCAGGGGGTTGCTGACCCCCAGCGGGGAGGGTGACGTGCGGGTCTGGCCGACCGGGACGGGTTCAGAGGCTCTGCTCCACCTCGCCCTGTCCTCTCCCCACGGGTCCGCCCATCTGACCACCGCGCTGAAAGCGGTCGAACGATGGCTGTGTCGCACCTACCGGCTGGTGCCGAGCGACCGCGAGGTCGAGGCACTCGGTCTCGAGACCCGCCTCGCCCGCTTCCTTGAGGAAGGCGCCTGAGCCTGCGGTTCCTGGAGGATCCCGGAGGAAGGCGCCCGTGCCCGCCGGGAGAAGGCTCCTGAGTCCGCCGAGCGGCCCATGAGGCCACAGGGCCGACCGGACATCACCGTACGACCTTGTCGACACCGCCCTACGCGGGCAGGTGCGCGCGATCCAGGTCGGCCAGGGGACCCTCCACGTCGGTCATGAGCGAGCCATACACATGCCAGGCGCCCGGCCTGGTGAGGCTGTCGCCCCCGATCAGGCCGGTCATCGTCTCGTGCCAGTCCAGTGCGCCCGCGATCGCATCCCGCAGGCGCCCCCTGGGCGGCATCTCGGCCCCGCCGTTCGGCGCCGGCGGTTCGACGAACGCCTGTACGGCCGCACCCGCCAGTCGCAGGGTCTCGGCGTACCGGTCGAGGAACTGCTGCCCCAGATGGTGGTCGGCCTGGCCGTGCACGGCAGGCGAATGCTCGTAGAGCGTGTCTGTTCGGGCCGTCCCGTCGCGCATGTCGCGGCCGGGATGGGTATCTCACGCGTCACCGCGCACAAGTGGGTCCGCCGCTGGCGGGCGGAGGGCGAGGCCGGACTCGTCGCCAGTTCCAGGGCATCCGGGCAGTCCAGAACCACGCACTCGCTTGCCGATCATCAACGCCCCGTCCAGCGCCAGGGGGCTTCGCCGGAGCCCGCGCAGACCTTGCCATGACGATGAGCTCAGCCGGCTGAGGCGGACCGGCCGAGCTCACCGTCCATTTCATTCACGGAGCGCGAACGAAGCCCGCTCCCGCCACTTCGCGCCGTCATGCACCATGAGGTCAACTGACGAAATCCGGGACGTGATCGGAAGTGTGCCGAGAAGGTCGGCTTCAATCTCATCCAGGACAGCGTCGTCCTGACCGTCAGCGATGGTCAGATGGGGCACGACCTCGGTGAACCTGCCTTCGTAGGGTGGGGTCTCGGGCCATCGATCGGCGATCATCTCAGTGAGTCGCCGCAACGGCGCGTCTGGCTCAGGAGCGAGATACAGCACCCCTGGAAACCGTCCACAGCCCTCGAACCGCAGGTCAAAGGCACGTTGCCTGCCGAGCGCGTCCGCGAGGGCCGAGCAGACGCGCTCATCCACTCGCCGCTCGTCGAGGAACGGGAAAAGTACCGTGACATGCGCTGGAACCCCTGCTCGGGCTGACGGATCGAACCTCTCACGCCACGCCCGGACGGCCGGCTCCGCCTCCGGGATCCCGACGACGAGGCCCGTCCGACCCGCCGCAAACCTACTCGTGCCGACGTCAGTCATGACACGGCATGCTGCCACCTCGGACGCCCAGACCCCTCCCAGTGCCCGGACAGCCCCGGGCTCAGCCTGTGGCGGCGTGGGCCGGGGACGGCGAGTGGGTGGGGCATGGCTCGGGGGCCGGCTCCGGGTGCCCCGCCGGTGTCGGCTCCGGCCGGGCGGCGCCGGAGTCCAGGCGGAGCATGGCTTCCTCGTCCGGGGTGCCGGGAACTGCCTGGTAGACCACCATGCGCTGGCCGCCCGTCCGGGCCAGTCGCATGACCTCGTAGGTCAAGGTCATCGGTCCCACCTTCGGATGCCGGAAGCACTTCTGGCCGCCGCCGCGCTCACAGACGTCGTACCGCTCCCACAGCCGCGCGAACTGCGGTGACTTCAGCACCAGTTCGCCGACGAGAGCGGTCAGTTCCGGATCGTCCGGATCGGCACCGGCGACCGCCCGCAGATGCGCCACCGAGAGCGCGACCGTCTCCTCCCACGGCTCGTAGAGCGTCCGGCCGAGCGGGTGGAGGAAGAGATAGCGGGTCAGGTTGCGCTGGTGCTCGGGCCAGTCCCAGAGCCCGGGCAGGAGCCGCCGGCCGGGCGGGTTGGCGGCCAGTACGCGGTTGTAGCGGCTCACCACATAGGCGGGCAGCGGTCGCACCGACTCCAGCATTCGCAGGACCGAATCACGGACGGTGTGGTCCGAGGAGGCCGGCAGCTCGGAGATCCGGCCGGAAGCCAACTCCGCGAGCTCGTGGAGGCGTTCGTAGCCATCACCGCGCAGCCGCAGGGCGCGCCCGAGGGCGTCCACGACGGCAGGAGAAGGGTTGGTCTCCCGGCCCCGCTCCAGGCGGATGTAGTAGTCGACGCTCACCCCGGCCAGCGCGGCCAGCTCCTCCCGGCGCAGTCCTGGAGTGCGCCGCAGGCCCGCGCCGACCGGAAGACCGACATCCTCCGGGCGCACCTGCGCTCTGCGGGCCTTGAGATATCTGCCGAGCTCCGTGCCCCGTACGTCCGCTCCTGCTGCCATCGAACCATTGTCGCAGGCGGGCGAGGAGCGTGGGGGGCCGCGTCACTGCCTGGAACACGAGACCCCCGGCACGACGCGGTCTGCCGAACGGCAGCCTCTGGGCACAGAGTTGAGCCGGAGCGGGCGGCCCTGTCGCCGGGGGCCCAGGGGGTGCAGGACACCGGGCCGCGGCCCCAGCCGACTGCGGCCGCCCGCCCAGCTGTCTTTGACGGTCCGTCAACCGAGACCACCACTCCTCCAAGGGATGAACCATGCCGATCAGCCCGACCCGATTCGCCGCCCCCGCTCACGGACACACCTCCGACCCGTCCGCGACCACCTTCCGGCGACGACAGCGAGCCCGGCCGGCGGATCCGCCCGCCGACGCCCCCGCCGCGCCACGACACAGCGGCGTCGCCCTGGTGGCGTCGCTCCTCGGGTTCACAGTGATCACCATCGACGTCTCAGCCGTGAACATCGCGCTGCCCGCGATCCGGAACTCTCTCAGCGGCGGGATGGCCGGGCTGCAGTGGGTGGTGGACGCCTACACCCTGATGTTCGCGGCCTTGATGCTCTCCGCCGGTGCCCTCGCGGACCGCGCCGGCGCCCGCCGCGCCTACGTCTGGGGTGTCACCCTGTTCACCCTCGCCTCCCTGGGCTGCGCGCTCGCGCCCGGCATCAACGTGCTGGTCGCCGCGCGAGTGACCCAGGGCGGCGCCGCCGCGGTCGTGATGCCGGCCTCGCTCGCACTGATCCGGCAGGCCTACGAGGACGCCCGGGCGCGCGCCCGCGCCATCGCACTGTGGACGGTCGGCGGCTCGGTGGCGATGGCCGCCGGCCCGGTGCTGGGCGGGCTGCTGACCGACTCGGCCGGCTGGCGGGCGGTCTTCCTGCTCAACCTCCCGGTGGGCGTGGTGATCCTGGCCCTGCTCGTCCGGGTGCCGCGCTCACCGCGCCGGCCCGCCGCGCTGGACGGCGGCGGCCAGCTCACCGCGGTACTTGCCCTGGCCGGGCTGGCCTTCGCGGTGATCGAGGGCGGCCATCTGGGCTGGACCAGCGGCCCCGTGCTGGCGTCCGGGGTGGTTGCCGTCGCCGGCGGGTACGCCTTCCGCGTCGTGGAGGCCCGGCACCGCCAACCCATGGTCCCTCTCAAAATGCTGACGCACCGTGAGGTGGCCGTCCCGCTGGCGGTCGGCTTTGCCATCAACGCCGCCTTCTACGGCGGCATCTTCCTCCTCGGGCTGTACTACCAGCAGTTGCGCGGGATGTCGGGGATCGCGGCCGGGCTGATGTTCGTCCCGATGTCGGCGGTGGTGACGGCGACCAACCTGGTCTCGCCGCGCCTGGCGGAGCGGATCGGGAGACGGCCGGTGATCGTCGCCGGGCAACTGGTCTTCATCGTGGCGATGCTGGCCATGCTGCCGCTGGCCGCACACACCCCGGTGTGGCTGGTGCTCGTCCTGTTGCTGCCGCTCAGCATCGGCGGGGCGCTCGTGGTGCCCGCGCTCACCGCGCTGCTCATGGACGCCGTACCCAAGGAGCGCGCGGGGACCGCGTCGGGGCTGCTCAACTCCCTTCGCCAGACCGGCGGTGCGCTCGCCGTCGCCCTCTTCGGCGGGCTGCTCTCCGGCCCCGCGGGCGGCTTCTCCCTACCGGGTATGCGCCTCGGCCTCCTCGCCATCGCCGCGCTTCTCCTGGCCACGACCGCCCTCTCCCGCCTCGCCTTGCCTCGCGGCTGACACCAGCGCATCCGCACCGGGCCCTTCGGTGGGCCCATGGCGTAGCGAGGACGGCGGGGTTCCGTCCGAGGGCGTGGCAGCTGCCGGCCGGACGCGATGCCCGTTCGCTGGGGGTGGTCGTCCGGCACGCCGGACGGACGGGATTCGGCACGGCGGTCACGACCCACAACCCCGGCTCGTACTTCCAGGTGAGGGCACTCGACGCCCGCGGAAATGTCCTCGGGCGCTCCAGCACCGTGCGACTCTCCGGCTGACGACCGGTGCCTGTCCGCACCTCCGGGTCAGGCTGAGGTGAGAGGGGTCGCGGTGCCGGGCTCGGGGTGCAGGCGGTAGCGAGTGCCGTCGGTGTGGACCGTACCGGCGGTCGGGTGGGGGAAGTGGGTGCCCAGCAGCAGGCCGTCCGTGTCGGCGAGGCTGTCCAGGAGGCGCGTTCGGCTGCGCACCGCCTGCTGCGCGTCGATGTCGACGCAGCTGGTGAGGTGCGGGTGGGACAGTTGCACGGGGTGGTGGACGCTGTCACCGGTGATCACGGCCTTGCGATCGGTGCCGCGTAGTTCCACGGCCACCTGCCCGGGCGTGTGACCGGGGGCGGGGACCAGCCAGACACCGGCGGCCACCTCGGAGCCCTGATCGGGAACGTCGACGAGGTCGTATCGGCCGTTGTCGTGGACGGGATCGACGGAGTCGCGGAACATCTGACGGCGGGCGTCGTCCATCTCTGCCCCGGTCCAGTAGTCCCATTCGACGCGACTGGTGAGGTAACGGGCGCGGGGGAAGGCCGGCTGCCACTCCCCGTCCAGGAGACGGGTGTTCCAGCCCACGTGGTCGGTGTGGAGATGAGTGGTGACGACAAGGTCGACCGACTCCGGAGCGAACCCGGCTGCGGTCAGGCGCTGCAGGTAGTCGGAGCGGAGACCGTTCCAGGCGGGATTGGAGCGTGTCTTGTCGTTGCCGATCCCGGTGTCGACGAGGATGCGCAGTCCACCGGCCTCCACGGCGAAGGTGTGGCTGGCCAGTCGAAGGGTGTGGGAGTCGGCGAAGTGGGGCCGCAGCCAGGACGCCTCGTCGATCACGTCGGTGGTGGCGCCGGGGAGCAGCCAAGGGCCGGTCCCTGGGGGCAGAGTGATCTCGTCGATGCGGTGCACGACGATGTCTCCGAGGCTCCATGAGGGACGGCTGTGCCGAGTCGAGGCGGAGTTCACGGTTGATACCTCTGTTCTCAGGGATGCCGGCCGGAGAGGGTCAGTGGTTGTGGTGATGCCTGCCGGTGGCAGTGGGAATGGCGCCTACCGAGCACTTGACGCAACTGGTTCGCTTTAAGCGATCGTAAACCGCCTCGTACCCTAAGGCAAACCATTCGCTTTTAGCTCAGTTGGCATACCCGCTCGAGTGCGGCTCCTGCCCGCTCAGCGCGGTGCGACCACCAGCGCCACCAGGCTGCGCGTATAGGCGGGTGACAGGTCCGAAGGGCGGAACAGGATGCGGTAGATCAGCGGCGCGACGATGGCGTCCAGCATCGCCTCGACCTCGGGTACCGCCTCTCCGCGGCCGGCGGCCCGCACACCGATGACCTTGAGCTGCTCGGCGGCGTAGTCGGAGCAACGGGCGGCGTTGCCGTGCTCGGGATCACCCAGCAGGGCGTCGCGGATGTAGGTCCGGCCGATCGGCGAGGACATCTCCTCCGTGAACTGCTCCACCCATGCCTCCAGGTCGGCGCGCAGAGACCCGTGGTCGGCGGGGGGCGCCTCCGGGCGGAGTCGTTCCACCGCCACATCCGACAGCAGCTCCCGCACGTCGCCCCAGCGCCGGTAGATCGTGGAGGGAGTGACCCCGGCCCGGGCCGCGATGAGGGGCACGGTCAGCGCCTCACGGCCGCCTTCGGCCTCAAGATCTCGTACGGCTTGATGAACGGCCTGCTGGACGCGTGCGCTGCGCCCCCCGGGGCGCGCGGAAGGTCGAGGAGTCACACCTCGCAGCTTAACGCGAAATCGTTGCGCACTTGGAGTCCGCGACGGCGATGCACGCGCACGCTCCCGCCCCGAGATGACCTGCCGAGCCGGTTCAGTGGGCGGCGGTCGGCGGCTGGATGTAGTCCTCCAGGCGCGCCACGGCGAATCCCTGCTCCTGTATCCGCCTGAGCATGTTGCCGAACATCTTCGTCATGGTGGCGCCCTTGAGCTCCGCCGGCCCGCGGAAGTGGGCGAGGATGATGTCGCCGGGCTGCAGCTTCTTGTCCGGCTGCTGGTACTGCATGTTGCGGATCTGCATGGATTCGCGCCACCAGACGATCGCCCGCGGCCCGCACTGACCCACCGCGATCTTGGTGTTGGCGTTGTACGCGCCGTACGGCGGGCGGAACAGCAGCGGCGCGGTGCCGTACTCCTTGGTGAGGATCTTCTGGTCCCCGCACACCTCTTCCTTCTGGCGGGCCAGCGGGACGGTGTTCATCGGGGGGTGGTGCAGGGTGTGGTTCTGTATATGGTTGCCCATCGCCTGCAGCGGCTTGAAGTACCCGTAGTCCGACTTGATGGCGTCATTCATCAGGAACATCGTGATCGGGACTTTCAGATCCCGCATCATCTGGATGAACTTGGGATCCTTCTCCAGCCCGTCGTCGACGGTTATGAAGACGACCTTCTGCGAGGTCGGTATGTGCGTGAAGACCGGGACCGGGCCGGTCGCGGAGAGTTTGACGGGCTTGTCGGCCGGGGGCTCAGGGGTCGCGGGCAACGGCGTCAGGCCCCACTTGTGCCAGACCGCAGCGTCGTCAACGTGGCGTGGCGCGGCGCTCGGAATGCCGACGGTGGGTGCGGCCTGCCTCGTGGTTGCCGCCGGGCCGGTCGCACTGCCCCCGCTCGCGCCGCAGCCCCCGACTGCCAGGGTCGTCGCGACCGCCCCCGCCAGTGGTACACAAAACCCGCCACGCCTGTTGCGCCGCTTCACCGCGCCGGTCTCCCTGACTGCCATGTTGTTCTTGAAACTGCTGGGAAAGGTATCGCGCAGTGTGAAGGACGGGGTTCAGCGGGGGTAAGGATACGACTAGGCGATACCGCACCCCGTGGATCCGTGACTCCCGGCCCTGTCGGCCCGTTCACCACGCCGCGGCGGTCGACGGCCGGCCCCGCGAGTGCGGTCGGGTGCTGAGTGCTGGGCGTCCGCGTCGGGCCGCCGTGGCGGCGACTCGGGGGCGGGGTCGTCGGCGAGCAAGGGCCGGAGGGCCCCGAGAAGCGCGCCGATGCAGATGCCGCGGAGCTGAGTGCGGGAGCAGGTCTCGCGAGTGAGCCAGTCGGCACAGAGGACCTGGACGAAGACCAGCCGGCTCTTCAGGACGGCGGACACGGCCTCGCGTGCGCTGTCGTCCGCGAGCGGGAGTACGGCCAGCAGCCGCGCGCGGAGGGCGTCCAGCTCGTTCGTCATGATCGACTGAATGACCGGGTCGGCCGCGAGGACCCGGCTCGCGGCGAGGACGGCGTTGCGGTTGGCCATGAAGTGGTCGAGATGGACGTCCAGTGTCTACCGGTGACGCCGACCGGGAGGCGGTCGGTCGTCGACGTCCCGTTCGGCCGCGGCCACTCGGAAAACCGGTGTCCCCAAGGGCTGCGCCTTCCATACTGTTCGGGCTCATGGATGACTCCACCGCCCCGCCGCGGCTGACCCGACTCACCTTCCACGGTCCGCTTTCCGAGGACCGGGCCGCAAGGATGATCCGCCGGCTCACCGCCCAAGCCGGCCCGGCCGCTCCGGCCACCGTGCTCGACATCGGCTGCGGCTGGGGCGAGTTCATGCTCCGCCTCGTCGAGGCGACGCCCGATGCGACCGGCGTCGGCGTCGACCTCAATGAGCACGACCTAGCCCGCGGGCGCGCCAACGCCGAGGCCCGGGGGCTGGCCGAGCGGGTCCGTTTCGTCCAGGAGTCCGCCGCCGACACCGTTCGAGGCCCCGCCGACATCGTTCTCTGCTTCAGCGCCAGCCACGCCCTCAGCGATGCCCAGCCGCCCGAGCACACCGCAGCCGCACTGCGCGCCCTCCGCCGTCTGGTCGTCCCCGGTGGCCGTGTCCTTCTCGGCGAGGGCTTCTGGCAACGCCCGCCCACTCCGGAGGAGTTGTCGGCCATGTGGCCGGACGCCTCCCGCTCCGAGTTCCACGACCTCGCGGGCCTTGTCGACCTCGCCGTCGCCGCGGGCTTCCGCCCCGCCTGGATCGAGACCGCCAATAGCGATGAGTGGGAGGAGTTCGAGTCCGGCTACCAGGCGGACGTCGAGGAATGGCTCGCCACCCGTCCCGATCACCCCCTCGCCGAGGAGACCCGCGACCGCGTCGACCGCCACCGCAGCACATGGCTGCGGGGATATCGCGGCCTCCTGGGCCTGGCCTACCTGACGCTCGTCCCCGTGAAGTGAAGGTGACAGACCGAGTTCTGCCATGGCGCTCAGCGCGGAACGAACACGGGAGTCGGGCCACGGCTGCTACTTGACGATCGCCGTCGGCTGAGCTGGTCGTGGGGCTTTGGGGCCGCTTGTCGGGACGGTGGCTGAGGCCGTTCAGCAGGGACCGGGCCTGCCGGCCGGGACGAGACCTCCCCTCATTCCTGAAGGAGCCAGGGCGTCCAGGCCGGCGCCGAACAAGAGCCGGAACGCCCGCTATTCACCTCGCGACACCTAAACACTTGCGCAACCCCTAAACTGTCGGCGTGGAGACGACCGACATGACTGCCTGGGAAACCGCGGTGCTTGACGGAGGGCCCGCGGACGGACTGCGGGTGAAGGTCTCCGGCCGACCGCGCGTGATCCAGGTGACGTACCCCTGCCAGGTGGAGGCCGCCTCGCGCGGGCTGCGCGCGGAAGGGGTGTTCGTCTACCGCCGCGACTCCGGCGTGACCGGAGAACCACTGCGGTACGGATTCGACATCGCCAGCCCCTGAGGTACCCGGCGCACGGGACTCAGCGAGCCGGGTGACTCTCGGTGTCCGGGCGGCCCCTCGTGGTCTCCCCCGGGCGGCGCGCGCCGGGTGTGCGCACCCTCCGGCCTCAGTGCACGCCGCGTCCGTATCGCGTGATGATCCACGCCGCACCTCGTTCGGCCAGAGCCCGTCGCCGCCCCCAACGCGAGCGCCGCACCGGGACGACCGGGGGCCGTACGTCCGACGGAGCGGCCGCCAGAGCGGCGAGTCGCCCGGCGGCGCGCGCCAGTTCCGCCTGCAGTCGTCGGCGCCGCCTGGAGGAACCGGCCCTCAACAAGGCCGCATAGAGCCCCTCGACCTCGGCCAGCGCGGCGCCCAGCCGCAGATTCACCTCACGCACTCGCCGGATGTCCCCGCGCGGCATACATGCCCTTCCTCCGCCCGACACATTGGGGCCTACCCCCCGTTGACTTCAATTATTGCGCAATGTTGCAAGTCACTTGCCCCACACGGGAAAGATCGGCACCGGGAGCTGGTCGTCGTTCCGCTCAGGGGCACCGCGGAGGCGTCAGCCCGCGCCGACAACCCTTCCCGCCTTCGCCCAGTTCGTGTGCAGCCGGTCCAGGTACGACCGGGCCTGGCTGCCCGGGGCCGCGCCGCGGGCGAAGGCAAGCATGTTGCTCGCACCGGTGTTGTACCCGAGGGCCAGCAGGTCGTTCTTCGTGTACGAGGCGGACCAGCGGACGGGCAGCCGGGTCGCCAGGTCGTGGAGGTACCAGGCCTCGGCCTCGACGGCGAGGTCCCGGTCGTCGGGCAGTTCCTCCCAGTGGCGGCCGGCGAAGTCCCGGCCCTGCTTGACCTCGTCGAAGGCGGCTCGGTGCATGTTCGCGATGCCGAAGGCGGCATCCGGCTTGTACTTCTGCCAGGCCCGCTCGAAGGACGGATCGTGGGGTTTGTACGCCTCGTTGTAGAGGATCGCCATCAGCAACTGGGCGCTTACGCCGGTCTGACGAGCCCGGGCACGGACCTGGGAGGCGTAGTCGGCCGGATCGTACGCCGCGGTGGTCGTCGTCGAGGGAGAGGGAGTGGCCCGGTCGGCCGACGGGCTGGGCGTGGAGGGTGCTGCCTCTGCCGAACGCGGCGTGGCGCCCTGCGGGGTGCCCACCGCGCGCACGACGCCGTAGACCGCCAGGGCGAACACCACGATGAGGAGCCACCGCGGGCGCCTCGGTGCCCCGGAATCGGACATGTCCCGCCCTCTCTGCGCCCCGCTCTCGGCCAGCATCCTTGCACAGCAGGCGGATTAAGACCCGCGTGAGGCGGCGTCGTGCTGCCCGGCTGCGGGGACCGGCTCACCGCGGCGCCTCCTGCTCAACACGTCGGCGCTCATCACGCGCCCCACCGGCGAAAGAGGGGCGCGGCCGCCCGCTCTGAACGATGGGTGCTGCCCACGGCACGAGCAGTTTCTCGGCCAACTCGGCGGTCACCCTGCTGCTCCTGCTCCGCGCGGCCACACCCCTCTTCCGGGTCACCCCATGGCGAAGTAGGCCAGACTGCCGAGTCCCGCCACGGAGCAGTAGATGGCGAACGGGATGAGGGTCCGGTGCTCGAAGTACCTGACCAGATAGCGGGTGGCGAGGTAGGCGGCCACGAAGGCGGCGACGCTTCCCGCCAGCAGCGGTCCCCGCAGGCCGTTGCCCTCGGAACCCAGCAGCGGAGGCAGCTTGAGCAGTGCCGCTCCACCGATCACCGGCGTGGCGAGCAGAAACGCGAACCGTGCGGAGTCCTCGTGGTTGAGGCCGCGGAAGATACCCGCGCTGATGGTGGAACCGGAGCGGCTGATCCCGGGAAGGAGGGCGAGGATCTGGGCCGCGCCGATCAGCAGCGCCTGCCGGATGGACATCCCGGTGATCCGCTGGTCCGACAGCTCGTCCGGAGTGAGGTGCTCCTCCCCGGGCGCCGCCGAGGCTCCTGCGCGCCTGCGGCCCGTACCGCCCCGTCGCAACTGCTCGGTGACGAACAGCACGATGCCGTTGAGGGCCAGGAAGATCGCGGTCGGGACGGGCCGGCCCAGGGTGGTGCGGAACACCTTGTCGAGCGCGAGGCCGGCGACGGCGACCGGAATGCTGGCCGTGATGATCAGCCAGGCGAGCCGCTGGTCCACGGTCTCGATACGCCGCCGCGTGATCGACGTGGTCAGCCCCCGGATCACACGCACCCAGTCACGCCGGAAGAAGACGACCAGCGCCAGGGCGGTGGCCAGGTGGAGGCCGACCAGTTCGTTGAGGTACAGCGATCCGTCGGCCGAGACGTCCAGATCGTGTTTCCAGTGCCCGCCGAGGAGGGCTGGGATGAGGATGCTGTGTCCCAGACTGGAGACCGGGAACAGCTCGGTGACGCCTTGCAACAGGCCGACACCTATGGCTTCGGGATAGGTCAGGACGGACATGGCTGGCCTTCGACTCGATGGGCGCGCGAGGCCGCCGCCGTGGGCGACGCGCACAGCAGCTGCGGCAGGGCGGAAGCTACTGCACGCGTACAAAATTCAGGCAAGAGCGGTTCGTGTGGTTCACACCCCCGGTGACTCGGCCACCACAGTCGACGGCCTCGTAGCGTGACGCGGCCGCCCCGTGGAACGGGGCGGCCGCCTGCTGCGACGGTCTGCGGCAGAAGGACTGAGCGTCCTACTTGATGTACCGCGCGGGCCGAGTGGCGACGTGGAGCAAATACTCGAGGGGGCCACGCCGGAACAGGCGAGTCCACAGAGTGGCAAAGAGGGCTGCGCCCGCGATGAAGCCGAGCAGCACCGGCAGACCGGACATGCCCTCGTCCTCCGTCGCGGCCAGGTACCAGACGTCGGTGAAGAACCAGAGGGCGACGATGTGGAGGACGTATACGGTCAGCGCCATCATGCCGACCGCTGCGAGGGGTCTGGCCAGGCGCGTGAGGCGCGGCAGCCGGTCGGCGACGGCCAGGCACGCGGTCACCACCAGGATGCCGACGCCCGTGTTGCCGAGGATGGAGAAGGTCGTCTGGCTGTGCGGTGCGGCGACAAGCAGCCAGGCGAGCGGACTGTGGTCCGGGACGTCGCCGACGGTGTCGGACCACCACGCAGCCGATGCCGAACCGCCGTCCGTCGCGGCCGCCACGGCGGAGAGAGCGTGGGGGACCAGGTGCAGGGCCAGCCACGAGCCGCCGTAGCCGAGCGCGGCGAGCACCCCGCCGGTCAGGGCCAGCCGGGATCGGATGCCGGGCCGAGTGAGGTCGAGCCGGGCCACCGCCATGCCGGCGAGCAGGAACGGTATCCAGGTGACAACCGGATACGACCCCGTGAACAGCAGCTCGACGAACCCGTCCGAGCCGCTGATCCAGGCCAGCGGGTCCCGGGCGATGACGGCGTCGGCCCAGTTCCCTCCCTCGATCGACGCCCGTATCACGTACAGAACCTGCGGCAGGATCAGCGTGGCCGCGGCGGCGAGCAGCGCGAGTGTCCGCGCTCGCAACCGGTACAGCGGGAGGACCGTCAGGAAGAGCAGCCCGTAGAAGCTGAGGATCACGTCGATCGACGTGCCCAGGGCCGTCAGGGCGTAGCCGAGCGCCAGCAGGACAACGGCACGGATCACGATCCTGGCCATCGCCTGGCGCCCGGAGCGCCCGGTCCGGGGCTGCGGACGACCCATGATGATGATCAGCGAGAAGCCGGCGAGCAACGCGAAGAGGGCGGACGAGCGGCCCCGTGCCAGCTCCAGCAGGAACCCGACCGGCCCGCCCACCGTCACGTCGGGGCCGACATGGGCGGCGAACATGCCGCAGACCGCGAGCCCGCGTGCCAGGTCGATACCGATCAGCCGCCCCGTCGACGGTGTGGCGGCAGAGGTGGATGAGCGAACCGGTTCATGCTCACGCGTCGCCTGTGCGGGCACAGCCGACAATACGTTCTGCGTCATGCCTTCAGGGTTGGCAGCCCACCCAGCCCAGCCATCCCGGCAGCTTTCCGGAACCATCCCGCCGAACGGCCCGAGTTTCCCCTGCCGACCGGCTGGGACCCGCCCGCCGACCTGCGGGAGGCGCAACCGGACCATCACTGACGGCTACGACGGCGTACGCGTTCTCAGGGCGGGCACCCGCTCAGCCGGTCTCCCCGGTGAAGCGGCGCGCGCGAGCGACACCCAGGGGCCGTACGGCGGCCTGTCCGTGCCGGAGGTGGTTCGGCGGCGCGGAGATGCTCCCTGGCCCGGGCGTCGCCGACGCCCTCGCCGCGGCCGACGCCGTGCACCACTGAGCGGCCTTGCACCACGGCAGCCACTGCCCGCCGTACCGGGCCTCAACTCCCGCGACCTGCTGGAGTTCACCACCATCGACGCCGCCGCCTGAGGCGAGCACGACCCGGGTACGAGAAGGATCGGCATCGGCGGTCCGTGTGGTCGTGGCTCCGTGTTCACCCAGTTCAGCGCACCCGTCCCCGTGGCTTCAGCCGCGCAGCCGGCAGTTCCGGCGCGGGCAGCGGAGCGCCGTCGTAGCCCTTCACCTCACCGAATCTCGTCCCCGTCATCCACTCAGACCGCGCCTGTGCGATATCGTCGTGCGTACGGGCGATGAAGTTCCACCACATGATCAGCTCCTCCTCGAACGGCTCGCCGCCCAGGAGCATCAGGCCCGCGTCCGACTCCGTGCGCAGCGGGAGTTCGGTGCGGCCGCAGCCCAGGTAGAGCATCGAGCCCGGCAGGACCGGGACTCCGTCCACATGGGCCTCGCCGGACATCGACAGCACCGCGTACTCGAAGTCCGCGTCCAATGGCAGTCGAACGTCCGCGCCGCGCGACAGGGCCAGATCGGCACCGACGATCGGGGTGAACGTCGTGCCGGGGGACCGTGTGCCGTCGAGCTCGCCCAGGAGCAGGGTGGCCCTGAGGCCCGGGGCCGTGACCACGGGCAGTTCCGGGTGGTACTCGAAGCGCGGGTCGGTGTGCCGGTGGCTGTCCGGCAGTGCCACCCAGAGCTGGGCGCCGTGCAGGAAGCGTTCATGGGGCCGCGGGCTCTCCTCGGAGTGACTGATCGCCCGTCCCGAGGTCATCAGGCCCAACTCGCGCGGGCGGATGGTCTGGAGACTGCCCGTCGAGTCGCGGTGCAGGACCTCGCCCTCGTGCAGCCAGCTCACCGTCTGCAGGCCCGTGTGCGGATGCGGGGGCACCTGCATGCCCGGCTCGTCCGCGATGTCGTCCGGACCGTAGTGGTCGACGAAACACCAGGCGCCCACCATGCGGCGGCCCAGGTTCGGCAGCAGTCGTCGGAGCTGAGTCGACTCACCGAGACGGACCTGGCGCGGGCTGAGGAGCTCGCGCACCGGTTCCGCCACCACGAACCCGCGGCCACCGCACACGGCGGGCACCGCCTCGCGATCGAGATTGCTCATGCCGCCCAACCTAGACCCGGCGGTACACCCGCGTCAGGGTGGCGACCCGTCCATGGATTCGCTCATTCCGTCGAGCCGACCAGTCGGCCCAATGGGGCACGGCCGGCCCCGTCCGGTTCACCGCGTCCGGCCGTCCGGTGCGGCCCGCTCCGGTCGTGGAATATTCAACCAAACCCTCGGGTTGTGGGGGCCGTAAGGAGGTCAGAGTGGAAACGACGTACTACGACCACGGAACACCGGCGGAGCGCTGGGAGCGAGCCCGGATGTTCTTCGACGCCAAGGACTACTCCGCGGCCGCGCAGGTCCTCAGGGCTCTGGTCGAGGAGGTGCCGGAGCAGACGGGACCGAGGCTGCTGCTGGCCCGCGCCTACTACCACTCGGCTCAGCTGCGGCGCGCCGAGGAGGAGTTGCGCGGCATCGTGGAGCGCGACCCGGTGGAGCACTACGCCCGGCTGATGCTCGGGCGCACGCTCCAGCGCCAGGGGCGCGTGGCCGAGGCCGAGCCGCATCTGCGGATCGCCGCGGCGCTCTCGGGTGACTTCGCCGAGGTGTGATTCCCGGGCCGCCCGGGACTGACGGCCCGTGACCGGTACCACCACCGGTCACGGGCCGTCGTGCTGCTCGCGCTGTGCCCTGGCCCGCTCGTCACCCTCCAAGATCCATAAAACACGTCACACGGTACGGCCGCCGTAGGTACGCCCGCCGCGGCGGTGGTCGATCTCACCGAGGACGACGTCCACGGCGACGAAGGCCGCGAGCGGGACGCCGAGCAGCGGCACGAAGTAGCCGAGGACGGCGACGCCCGCCATGGCGGGCACGAGGATCTGCGGCGGGACCTGCTGCCAGGCGCCGCGCGGCACCGGCCGGCCGAACGCGCCCGCCCGGCCGCGCTGCCACCACATGCGGTAGCCCGACACGATCAGCAGCACCAGGGACAGGGCGAGGGCCATGAGGGCGAGCTGGTTGACGATCCCGAAGAGGACGCCGGTGTGCAGGTCGATGCCCCAGCGGGTGAGTTTGGCCAGCACCGGATAGTCGGCGAAGCGCAGCACGTCGGTGACCGCGCCGGTGGCCGGGTCGACGGTGACCGAGTCCTGCTTCTCCGGCCAGCTGCGCTGGATCTGCCGGACGACATAGGCGGAGGACGCGTCGGCGGGCGGCACGATCTCCACGGGGTCGGTCAGGCCCTCGGCCCGGGCGGCGGCGAGGACCTTGTCGAGGCCGACGCCGTGCCCGCCGCCGCCCGCGGCCGCGGAGCCATGGCCGGCGTGCTCACCACCCGCCGCGGCCGAGACCGACGGGGTGGCCTGGTGGAGTGAGGTGCGCAGTTCGTCGATATTGGCCCCGGCGTACGTGGACCAGGTCAGTCCGGTCGCGGAGAGGAAGAAGAACCCGGCCGCGGCCCAGACGCCGACCGTGCCGTGCAGGCCCAGAGTGCGTCGGCGGCCGCTCGTGCCACGCAGCTTGCGCCGGGTGCGCCGGCGCGCGAACCACAGGACGATCCCTCCGCCCGCGATCACCCACAGCCAGCTCGCGGCGAGTTCGCTGTAGAGGCGGCCGTTCTCGCCGAGCCGGAGGTCGCGGTGGAACTCGTCGATCCAGGTCCGAAGCGGCAGGGCGCCGGTGGAGCCGTACTGCTCCAGGGCGCCGCGCACCTTGCCGGTGTACGGGTCGACGAACACGGCCAGGGTGTGGTCCTTGCCGACGCCGGGGACCCCGGAGAGCAGCACCCGTGTGGTGGCGTCCTTCGCCGGGGACGGGCGTACGGCCGACAGTGTGCCCTCGGGGTGGGCCTTGCGGGCGGCGGCCACCTGTGCGGCGATCGGCAGCTCGGTGTCCCCGACCGGAACGGTCAGCTCATGCGCGTAGACGATCCTCTCGGCCTGGAACGAGGCCGCGTACAGGAAGCCGGTGACCGCCGCGACCAGCAGGAACGGGGCGACGAGGACCCCGGCGTAGAAGTGCAGGCGCAGTACCAGGGGACGCAGCGGCGCCCATCCGGAGGACTTGGCCGCGGCGGGCCCGGGGGCCTCGTCCGTCGGGGACGGGGAAGTGGTGGTCATCGGCGGGCTGCTCCGGGGGTCGGGGACGGACTGCGGCCACGCGCCGGGGAGTTGGGCGTGACGGTCCAGTGGTCGGAGGCGCGTAGCGGTGAGTTCCCGGGCGATTCGGTGACGTCGGTCACACTGCCGGAGCGGCCAACCGGGCCCGGGCGCCGGTGACATGTGCCACAGGCGGGCCGCGCCGCCGCGTCCGCCGCCGGATCCGCCTGTCATGCTGGCGCGATGCCTTCCGACGTCGCCCGCACCGGCCCACATGACCGCCCTCTCGCCGACCAGGTCGAGCGACTCCTCGCCGTCGGTGGTCCGTTGCCGATCGTCGCGGCGGGTGATCCGGTGCTGCGCCGTGGCACCGAGCCCTTCGACGGCCAGCTGGACCCGGCGCTCCTCGCACGCTTCGTGGCCGCCCTGCGCGAGACGATGCACGCGGCGCCGGGGGTGGGGCTCGCGGCGCCGCAGGTCGGGGTGGCGTTGCGGATCGCGGTCATCGAGGACCCCGCGCCGGTCCCGGAGGAGTTCCGGGTGGCGCGCGGGCGGACGCCCCAGCCCTTCCGGGTGCTGGTCAACCCGTCGTACGAGGCGCTCGGCACCGAACGGGCCGCCTTCTTCGAGGGCTGTCTGAGCGTGCCGGGCTGGCAGGCCGTGGTGGCCCGGCACGCCCGGGTGCGGCTGCGGGCGCTGGACGAGCACGGGGTGCCGGTGGACGAGGAGTTCGCGGGCTGGCCGGCCCGGATCGTCCAGCACGAGACGGACCATCTGGACGGCACGCTCTATCTGGACCGGGCGGAACCGCGCTCGTTCTCGTCGACCGAGGCGATGGCCGGGCGATGGACCCAGCCCACGCCGGAACGGGCCGCCGCGGAGCTGGGGTTCACGCTCCCGGACTGAGAGCCGCGCACACCGTGAGCGCCCGAGCCGGGCCCCGCGCACAGGTGGGTGCGGGGCCCGGGATCCCTCGGGTCAGCCCCGGTACGCCTCCAGCAGGCGCAGCCAGACCTCGCTGATGGTCGGGTACGAGGGCACCGCGTGCCACAGGCGGTCGATCGGGACCTCGCCCGCGACGGCGATGGTGGCGGAGTGGATCAGTTCCCCGACGGCGGGGCCGACGAACGTGACGCCCAGCAGCGTCTCGCTGTCCAGGTCGACCACCATGCGGGCGCGGCCCCGGTAGCCGTCGGCGTACAGACCCGCCCCCGCGACCGACGTCAGCTCGACGTCCACGGCGCGGACCCGGCGGCCTGCCTGCTCCGCCTCCGCCAGGGAGAGACCGACGGCCGCCGCCTCCGGGTCGGTGAACACCACCTGCGGAACGGCCGCGTGGTCGGCGGTGGCGGAATGGGCGCCCCAGGCATCCGTCTCCAGGAGCGGGACGCCCGCCGCGCGGGCCCCGATCGCCGCGCCCGCGATACGCGCCTGGTACTTGCCCTGGTGGGTGAGGAGCGCACGGTGGTTGACGTCGCCGACCGCGTACAGCCACTCGCTGCCCGTCACTCGCATGCTGTCGTCGACCGACAGCCAGGAGCCGGGCTCCAGGCCGACGGTGTCCAGGCCGATGTCCTCGGTGCGGGGTGTCCGGCCGGTGGCGAAGAGGATCTCGTCCGCCTCGATGCGGTCGCCCGCGTCCGTGACGACCACGACGGTGTCGCCCTCGCGCCGGACCGACTCGACCGAGGTACCGGTGCGCACGTCCACGCCCGACTCCGCGAGGGCCTCCGCGACCAGTTCCCCGGCGAAGGGCTCCATGCGCGACAGCAGGCCCTTGCCCCGTACGAGCATGGTGACCTGCGAGCCCAGGGCCCCCCAGGCCGTGGCCATCTCGGTGGCCACCACGCCGCCGCCCACCACGACCAGCCGTGCCGGCGCGGCCTTGGCGCTCGTCGCCTCCCGGCTGGTCCAGGGGCGCACCTCGGCGATCCCCGGCAGGTCGGGCAGCAGGGCCCCACTGCCGGTGCACACGGCCACCGCGTGCCGGGCGGTGAGCACCTGCTCACCGTCCGGGCCGCTCACCGTGACCCGGCGGGGTCCGGCCAGCCGCCCCTGCCCCCGGTAGAGGTCGGCGCCGATGCCGTTCAGCCAGGCGACCTGGCCGTCGTCCTTCCAGTCCGACACCTCGTAGTCGCGATGGGCCAGGACCGCGGGCACGTCGAGCCGTCCCTGCGCCAGATGGGCCAGGCCGGGGACGCGGCGTGCGTCTGCGCGGGCGATCACCGGGCGCAGCAGCGCCTTGCTGGGCATACAGGCCCAGTAAGAGCACTCGCCGCCGACCAGTTCGCTCTCGACGATCGCGGTGGAGAGTCCGGCGGCCCGGGTACGGTCCGCGACGTTCTCACCCACGGGCCCCGCACCCAGCACCACGACGTCGTACGCGATGGATTCCGTTTCCGTCATGGGCCCAGTGTGGTTGTTGGTGTGCTCGCCCCGCCACACGGGTACGCGCGCGGAATACATGACCCCGACGTGCCGTTGTCGACAGCGGCCGCGCCCCGACACCAGGAAGAGGGAAACAGCATGAGCAACACCGTGGAGCTCACCAAGGAGAACTTCGACCAGACGGTCAAGGACAACGAATTCGTCCTGATCGACTTCTGGGCGTCCTGGTGCGGGCCGTGCCGTCAGTTCGCCCCGGTCTACGAGAAGGCCGCGGAGGACAACCCGGACCTGGTCTTCGGCAAGGTGGACACCGAGGCGCAGCCGGAGCTGGCCGCGGCGTTCGGCATCCAGTCGATCCCGACGCTGATGATCGTCCGGGACCAGGTCGCCGTCTTCGCTCAGCCGGGCGCCCTGCCGCAGACCGCCCTCGACGACGTGATCGGCCAGGCCCGCAAGCTCGACATGGACGAGGTCCGCAAGGCCGTCGCGGCGCAGCAGGAGAAGGCCGGGCAGAACGGCGAGTGACGCCGCTCCGCCGCACTTCGGGGCCGCTTCCGCGCGGCGTGACGCCGCGCGGAGGGCGGCGGGGGTCAGCTCGACTCGCGGTGCACGATCCGTGCGCCGAGAACCCGGTGCACCTCCGGTTCGCCGCCGGGGTCGCGCACCACACGATCGACCAGTTCCGCCAGCTCACGTCCGGACGGCAATTCGATATGGACGGTGCTGAGCCTCGGCCGAAGCAGCCGGCCGAGCATCAGGTCGTCGGCGCCTACCACGGCCGTCTCCCCCGGGACGTCCACACCCTCGTCCTGCAGGGCACGCATCAGCAGCATCGCGTACTCGTCGTTGTACGCGAAGACGGCGTCCAGGCCGAATGAGCGCCAGCGCGCCGCGAGCCGGGCGGCGGACTCCTCCTCGTAGGCGAGGGGCAGCTCGGTGACGGTGGCGCCGGTACCGCGCAGGGCGCGCCGTACGCCTTCCAGCCGGGGCCTGGAGTAGAGCGCGAGGCCGTCCTCCAGCGGCAGGACGACGCCGATGCCGCGGCGGCCCCGGGACAGCAGGTGTGCCCCGGCGCTGTGGCCCACTCCGTCGTGGTCCAGAAGCAGCGTGTGCGCGCCCTCGACCCGATCGGGGCCCAGGGTGAGGACGGCGCGCGCGCCGGAGCGTTTGAGGACGTGCACGCCCTGCGGGCCGAGCCCGGCGCCGGGCACCAGGACCGCGACCGGCCGCAACTCGGCCCAGGCACGGGCGGCTTCGTCGCCCTGGAGGCCGATGCTGCCGTACTGCACGACGGTGTAGTCCAGACGGCTCAGGGCCCACTGGAGTTCGTTGAGGAACTGGCTGTGGAGCGCGCCCACCGGCACGTTCGGGGCGGGCATCAGCACCATGCGGCTGTGCCCGGCGCGCAGGCTGCGGGCGGCGGCGTGCGGGACGTACCCGAGTTCCTCGGCGGCCTCGTGGACCCGGCGCCGCGTGGGCTCGCTGATGCGTACCGCGCGGGTGTTGTTGAGGACGTACGAGACGGTCGCGCGCGAGACACCGGCCAGACGTGCCACATCGGCGCTCGTCGGCACGGCGGGGGGTGCGGGAGACGAGGGGACGGGCTGTTTCGGTAGCTGCACCATAACGCACCGCATCTTGGCAGAACGGCCGCGCGGGCCGTCCTCCAGGGTGCGATCCCAGCCACAACCCGCCTTTCCCCAACGGAAGTTGGGCTGCAGGTGCCACATGGGCGGATCACCGGTTACCGTGCGGTAGTCGACGTGCCCGCGGAGGTGTCCCCATGGTGTCGGACCGGATCGACGGAGCGGCCGAGTGTGCCCGTGCCCTAGCCGCCGGCGAGGTGACCTCCCGTGCGCTCGTCGAGCGCGCCCTGGCCCGGATCGAGGCGGCCCAGCCCTCGCTGAACGCGTTCCGGGTGGTGCGCGCCGAGGCCGCGCTCGCCGAGGCGGAGGCCGCCGACCGGGAACTCGCGGCCGGGGTGCGCAGGCCGCTGCTCGGGGTGCCGTTGGCGGTCAAGGACGACATGGACGTGGCGGGCGAGCCCACCGCGTTCGGCTGCCCGGGCGCATACCCCCCGGTGGCCGAGGACGGTGAGGCGGTACGGCGGCTGCGGGCGGCCGGGGCCGTGATCGTCGGCAAGACCAACACCTGTGAGCTGGGGCAGTGGCCGTTCACCGAGGGACCCGCCTTCGGCGCCACCCGCAACCCCTGGCACCCGGACCACACCCCGGGCGGCTCGTCCGGCGGGTCCGCGGCGGCGGTCGCCGCGGGCCTGGTGCCAGCCGCGCTGGGCTCGGACGGCGCGGGTTCCGTCCGCATCCCGGCGGGCTGGACCCATCTGGTCGGCATCAAGCCGCAGCGGGGCCGGATCTCGACCTGGCCGCGCCCCGAGTCCTTCGAGGGGATCACGGTCAACGGCACGCTCGCCCGGACGGTCGCGGACGCGGCGCTGCTCCTGGACGCGGCGAGCGGCAACCACCCGGGCGATCTGCACCGCCCGCCCGCGCTGGACGTCTCGGCGGCGGTGGGCCGGGACCCGGGCCGGCTGCGGATCGCGCTCTCGCTGAAGCCGCCGTTCACCGCGGTGCCCGCCCGGCTCGACCCCCGGGTCCGGGCGCGTGTCCTCGCCCTCGCGGAGCGGCTGGCCGCGCTCGGGCACACGGTGGAGGAGGCGGAGCCGCGGTACGGGCAGATCGGGCTGGCCTTTCTGCCGCGCGCGACCGCGGGGCTGGCGGAACGGGTGCGCGAGGCGCCCTTCCCTGAGCTGCTCGACCCGCGCACCCGCGACGCCGCACGACTGGGCCGGCTCCTCGGCGGGGCGCCGCTGCGCGCGGCGCGCCGTGCGGAGGCGGTGCTGCACCGGCGGGTGGGGGCGCTGTTCGCGTCGTACGACGTCCTCCTCGCACCGACGGCGGCCGCTCCCCCGCCGCGCATCGGGACGCTCGCGCACATGAACGGCTGGAACACCGATCGCGCGATGATCGCCGCCTGTCCGTACGCATGGCCCTGGAACGTGCTGGGCTGGCCCGGGGTCAATGTGCCCGCGGGCTTCGTGGGTGAAGGGCTGCCGGTGGGCGCCCAGTTGCTGGGCCCCGCGCACAGCGAGCCGCTTCTGGTGTCGCTGGCTGCCCAGTTGGAGGCGGACGTGCGGTGGCACGAGCGTCGGCCGCCGCGCCCGTCGGCCACCGATGCGCGGGCCGCGTAGCCGCGTTCGGGCCGTACCCTGTGGCCATGGACGATGCGTCGATGGTGGGCCTGATGGGACGTGTCACCGGCTCCGTCGGACCCGGACTGGTCGGCGAGGTGATCGTTCGCGTGCGTGGCGGCGCCGAGCACTTCCTCGCGTATCCCGCGGACGGGCGGAGCCGGATGGAGCGGGGCACGGTGGTGATGGTGGTGGAGCACCTGCCGCCGCGGACCGTGTACGTCGAGGCGGTGTACGACAGTTGAGCCCGTGACCGCGCAGGTGAGGGCGCTCGCATCAAGATTGCAACAAGGAACCGTCAGCGTCTTCACCCGGGCCCTGCGCGGGCGCAGACTCCCTTCGTTCGGTGCCGACCCGGCACCAGGCAACAGGGGGCGTTTGCCGATGGTCATCGGCGTCGTCGCGGGGGCTGTCGTCCTCGCGCTGGTATTCATCGTTGTGGTCTTCAAGCTGATGTGGCGTGTCGCGGAGCCCAACGAAGCGCTGATCATCTCCGGTTCGAAACATCGGACCGAGGGGCTCGAGGAAGGCATGGGCTTTCGCATCGTCACGGGGCGCGGCACGCTGGTGATGCCGGGTGTGCAGGCGGTGCGCAAGCTCTCGCTCGACCTCAACGAGACCGAACTGCACGTGGACTGCGTGACCCACCAGGGCATTCCGCTGAAGGTGCGGGGCGTGGTCATCTTCAAGGTGGGCGACGACTTCGTGTCGATCGCCAACGCGGCCCGCCGCTTCCTCGACCAGCAGAGGCTGATGTCGGAGCGCGTGCACAACGTGTTCGCGGGCCATCTGCGGTCGATCGTCGGCGGACTGACGGTCGAGGACATGATCCGCGACCGGGACAAGCTCACCGGTCAGACCCGTGCCGCGTGCGGCACGGAGATGGAGAAGCTCGGCCTGATCGTCGACTCGCTGCAGATCCACGAGATCGAGGACCCGACAGGCTACATCCAGAACCTCTCGATGCCGCACGCGGCGGCGGTGCAGCGGGACGCGCGGATCGCGCAGGCGGAGGCGAATCGTCTCGCCACCGAGGCGGAGCAGCAGTCGTACGCGCGGATGGCGGAGGCGACCCGGGACAGCGAGATCCTGCAGGCCGGCTATCAGGCCGAGCGCGACAAGGCGGCCGCGTCCGCCCGTCAGGCCGGTCCGCTCGCCGATGCGGCGGCCCGCCAGGAGGTCGTGGTCCAGGAGACCCGTGTCGCGGAGTTGGAGGCGCACCGGCGCGAACAGCAGCTCCAGGCGGACGTCCGCAAGCCCGCGGACGCGAAGGCGTACGAGAAGCGCACGCTGGCCGAGGCCGAGCGGGACGCGCGGATCTCGGCCGCGCAGGCGAAGGCGAAGGAGACCGAGCTGGCGGCGGCGGCCGAGGCGACCCGGGTGAAACAGGCCGCGGGCGCCGAGGCGGAGGCGACCAAGACGCGCGGCGCCGCCGCGGCTCAGGCTACCCGTGCCACCGGTGAGGCGGAGGCGGCGGCCGCGCAGGCGAAGGGGCTCGCCGAGGCCGAGGCGACCCGCGCCCAGGGTCTGGCGGAGGCGGAGGCCATCAAGGCACGTGCCGCGGCCCTCGCCGAGAACCAGGAGGCCGTGGTCGCACAGCAGTTGGCCGAGAAGTGGCCGGAGATCGTCCAGGCCGGTGCGTCCGCCTTCGGCAATGTCGACAACATGGTGCTGCTCAACGGCGCCGACGGCATGGCCGACGTGTTCGCCAAGGCCCTGACGATGGGCGGCACCGGCCTGGGCCTCGCCCGCCGGCTGCTGTCGTCGATGAACGACGGGGCAGCCGAGAACGGCGCTCCCGCGCACACGCCCGCCGAACTCAACGGGTCCACCCCGCCGCGGCCGGAGAAGGTCGCGGTGGAGGGGGACGAGGGCTGAGCCGGAGAGGCATCGGCCGGTAGGACAGCTCAAGGCCTGGGGCGTACGGCGAACGTTCGCCGTACGCCCCAGGCGTGCCGGGGCCAGGTGCCCGGCGCGCGGCCGAACTGAGGCCGAATAACCTTGCATCACCGGTCAAGACGGTGACGAACTCGTTTCAGGATCGCGGCGCCCGCCGCTGCGCACGCACCTCGGACGGACGTCGGGAGGTGCTTTGGGCGAGGCCGAGCCGACGAGGCCCGGAAGGGGTCTGGAAGGCGTTGAAGGCCGCAGGACAGCCCGGTGGCCGGGCCTGTCCGCGCGCTCCGGCCCCGGACGCCGTCCAGGTCTTTGCCGGGTCGCGCGGGGGCCGTACGCCGCCGTCCGGTGCGCCGCGTCACCGGCCGGACGGGGACTCGGGCGATCCGCACACGGCCGTCGCAGCCGTACGACTGAGAGCAGCTGGCGGATGACGGATGGCGGCAAGGCCCCGGCAGGCAGGCCGGGCCTTGCCGGGCCTCGGTCACGCCGGGCCCCGCCAGATGTTGTCGAAGGCCGCCTTCTCGATGGCCCGCCGCTGTCGTACGGCGGTCAGTTCCGTGATCGCGTCGTCGACGGCGGCCAGCACGGTTCCCGTCGCGCCCTCGGTGACCTCCAGGGCCTCCTCCTCCGGCGCGTCACGGATGCCGATGGTCGCCCCGAGCGTGGTGAGCACGGGTTCCCCGGCGGCCCATCGGTCCGCCGCCTGCCGGCGGGCCGGGGAGTCGGCCGGGGTGGCCTCACCGGTGAAGGCGGGCAGCCAGCGGCGGCGCTGCCGGACGAGCAGGCCCTCCTCCTCGAACGCGGTCAGATAGACCGAGGACAGCCCCTGGCCGCGGCGCCACAGCCAGTCCTCGACCGACTCGTACGGCGGTTGCCGCATCAGCGCCGCCGCGGCCTCCCGCAGCAGGCGGTCGTCCGTCACCGGCGGGTCGCTCGGCGCGATGAGCACGCCGTCGAGGGTGAGGGCCCGTAGATCCATGAGGTCCAGCAGCTCGGCGCCCGCGAGCCCGAGCGACAGGTCACCCGGTTCGGCACGATGGCCGGGTGCGGCGTCCAGCGCGACGGTCAACAGGTCCCGTGCAGTGGCCATATGTGCCTCCACGACGCTTGTTCGACGATCTCTTGGACGGCCATCATGCCCGTGCCCCCGGGGTGAGGTGTCCTGCTCATCCCATCGCGCGTCCATGACCGGCGCATCCCGGCACCGCCGATCGGTCCCCCGGCCCGCACCGTCCCGCGCCGGCCGGCCGCCGCGCCGCCCCGTCCCGCAGCGGATGCACCCTCGGCGTGGCGCGCCGATGCTGGAGGGAGGGGGAAGATCGGCAAGGAGGCCATGATGTCCATGATGGACAAGCTCAAGCAGATGCTGAAGGGGCACGGGGAGCGCATCGGCCAGGGACCCGACACAGCCGGCCGGGCCGCCGACGACGCGATGTCCAACCGTCCCGCCGGACAGGCCGACAAGGGCCCGGACGCGCTCCGGGACCAGTTCCAGCCTCCCCGGGACCGGGACAACCCGCCGCAGTCGTAGCGCGGAGGACCCGGCGGAGTCGTGGCGTCCTGGCGACTCCCTGCCACCGGTGCGGCCCTGAGGCCCGGCTGACGGCGCCTCAGGTCGCCGTACCCGGTGGGGACCCGCCCGTGGCCAGGCTCTACCGTGAGCCGCGTGACTGCCTTTACCGATGAAGACGTCCCCGGCCGCTACGGCCCTTCCGCGACCACCGAGGCCGACCCCCGGGCCGTGGGCCGGGTGCGGACCGAGTACTCCCCCGCGCACGACGGTGACCCCGACCCCGGGGAGATCGTCTGGACCTGGGTGCCGTTCGAGGAGAACGACGGGCGCGGAAAGGACCGCCCGGTGCTCGTGGTCGCCCGGGAGCCGGGCGACACCCTGCTCGCCGTGCAGCTGTCCAGCAAGCGGCACGACGGCGACCGGGAGTGGGTGCCGATAGGCAGCGGCCCCTGGGACCGCTCGGGGCGTGACTCCTGGGTGGACGTGGACCGGGTGCTGCGGCTGCACGAGGACGGGATGCGGCGGGAGGCGTGCGCGCTGGACCGGATGCGGTTCAATCTCGTGGTGCACCGACTGCGGGAGCGGTACGGCTGGACCTGAGAGGCCGGGTCAGGCGGCTGGGGCCGGGTCAGGCCGCATCTTCCCGAAAGTCCGTTCGAATGCGGGACCGTGTCGTCGTACCGGACGTGCGGTCCAGCACGGCGAAGACCACCTCGTCGAAGGCGCCCTCGAACCGTCCGCCGACCAGCAGTCCGTGGAACGCCCCGGCCACCTGTGCCGGCTCGTTGCGGAACACGCCGCAGCCCCATGCGCCCAGCACCAGGCGCCGGTAGCCACAGGCGGCCGCCGTCTCCAGTACGCGCTCGGCGCGGGCCGCCAGGGCGCGGGGCAGTTCGGCCGCGCGCTCCGGAGTCCGGCGCAGCACCACGCCCGCGTTCGGCGCGGCGGCGGTCAGGAAGCCCACCCGGTACGGCTCCTCCAGCAGTCGCCCGCGGTCGTCGCGGAAGACCGGCACGGCCGGTGAGTGGATCACACGGTCCGTGTAGAAGACGTCCCGGTCAGTGCGGTGATGGTCGTAGAACTCCCGGACCTCGCGGACGCACGCGTACAGCGCGGAGGCGCGGCACAGGGACTCCTCCTGGGCCTGCGCGCCGTTCAGGAACCCGCCGCCCGGATTCCGGGCGGAGGCGAAGTTGAGGACGGCCACCGGCTCACCCGAACGGTCCAGCAGGCGCCGGGCGGCTTCCAGACTGCTCTCCCCGGTCACCCCCAACGCCGTGGCCACCTGGCGCACCGGCGGCGTCTCCACCGGCCCCGGACCGTACATCCGCGTGCCGGCGCGGGCGGCCTCGACCGCCGCCGCGATGGTCACCGTACGCCCCTCGGAGGTGTCGTAGGCACCCCGCTCGACGATCTCCTGTGTCCGCTGCGCGATCCTCCGCAGCCGCGTGCTCACGGCGCCACCCCCGTGGGCGCCGTGAGCACCTGGCGCGCGGTCGCCCGTGGCGCCCCGCCGATCTCCCCCGTCGTGCTCATGAACGCATGGTGAGCGATGCTGGTCCTACGCCGCAACAGAGTTTCCCGGCCCCGGGAATCACCGTCCCGGGCCTGGGCAACAGGGAGGAAGCAGTCCGCGAAGCTCCGCTGGGCACTCTTGTGCGAATGCACCATGAGGGTCTTGGGTGGGACGAGCGACGCCGACCCGGCCCACCCGAAGCCGGGTCGGCGGCATGGTGGAATCTCAGGAGGATCCCGACATGTCCGATTCGGTGAGTGACTGTACGGAGCCCCGCTCCGCGGTCACCGAAGCCGAGGTGGAGGCGCTGGTCCGCGGCATCTGTTTCAAGACCGGACCGCCTCGTACGCTCGGTGTCGAAGTGGAATGGTTCGTCCATGAGCTGCGAAGTCCGTGGCTCCCGGCACCACCCGAACGTCTTCGCGCGGTCTACACCGCGCTGCGGACCCTGCCCCTGCGTTCGGCCCTCACCGTCGAACCGGGCGGCCAGCTGGAACTCAGCTCCGCCCCCGCCGCCTCCCTCATGGAGTGCATAGGGTCCGTCTCCGCCGATCTCGATACGGTCCGCACCCTGCTGGCCGAGGCGGATCTCGCCCTCAGCGGCTACGGCCACGACCCATGGAACCCTCCGCGGCGCTTTCTGCGCGAGCCCCGCTACGACGCCATGGAGTCCTACCTCGACCGCACCGGTCCCGAGGGGCGGTCGATGATGTGCTCGTCGGCCTCCGTCCAGGTGTGCCTGGACGCGGGGTACGAGGAGCCCGGCCCCCTGGGGCACGGACGGCGCTGGTGGCTGGCGCACCAGCTGGGCGCGGTGCTGGTCGCCGCGTTCGCGAACTCCCCGCTGTCCCGGGGCCGGCCCACGGGCTGGCGCTCGACACGGCAGTCCCTGTGGGCCGCCATGGATCCGGGACGCTCGGGCGCGCCGCCCCTCGTGGGCGATCCCAGGGCCGCCTGGGCCCGGCATGTGATGGACGCGCCCGTGATGTGCGTCCGCGGTGGTCCCGGTCCCTGGCATGTACCGGACGGCCTGACGTTCCGGGACTGGACCCGGTCCTCGGACCCCCCGGACCGCAGTGACCTCGACTACCACCTCACGACCCTGTTCCCGCCGATCCGGCCGCGCGGACATCTCGAACTCCGCATGATCGACGCACAGCCCGGCGACGACGGGTGGATCGTGCCGCTCGCCGTGACCACGGCGCTGTTCGACGATCCGGAGGCCGCCGAGACCGCGTACCGGATCGTCAAACCGCTGGCCGAGCGGGCGGGCTCGCAACCGGCGCCGTGCAACGCGCTGTGGGTGACCGCCGCGCGGGAGGGGCCGGCCGACCCGGAGCTGCGCGAGGCCGCCGTCGCCTGCTTCGCGGCCGCGGCCGAGGCGCTGCCCAGGCTCGGCGCCACCGACGACGTCCAGGAGGCCGTCGCGGAGTTCACCGACCGCTATGTGGCCCGGGGCCGCTGCCCCGCCGACGATCTGCTCCTCCAGCTCGACGGCAAGGACACCCGTTCCGGCGGGGACGACACCCTGTTCCACGGGAAGGACACGCACTCATGACCGACGCCCGGTCACCGATCGACCCCGGCACGCTGCGGGAACGCGCCCTGGACGCGCTGACCGCGGCGCGCGACCGCACCGCGCTCCTGACCACCTGTGTGGACGACCCCGACCTCACCGCCCAGCACTCCCCGCTGATGTCGCCGCTGGTCTGGGACCTCGCGCACATCGGCAACCAGGAGGAGCTGTGGCTGCTGCGCGCGGTCGCCGGACGCGAGGCCATGCGACCTGAGATAGACGGGCTGTACGACGCCTTCGAGCATCCGCGCGCCGAGCGGCCCTCGCTGCCGCTGCTGCCGCCCGACGAGGCCCGCCGCTATGCCGCGGAGGTGCGGGGGCGGGCCCTGGACGTGCTGGAGAGCACGCCCTTCGAGGGACACCGGCTGACGGAGGCGGGCTTCGCCTTCGGCATGATCGCCCAGCACGAACAGCAGCACGACGAGACCATGCTGATCACCCATCAGCTACGTCGGGGCCCGCAGGCGCTCACCGCCCCGGACCCGGCCCCCGCGCCGCCGTACACGGGACCGGCCGAAGTCCTCGTGCCGGCCGGGCCGTTCACCATGGGCACCTCGGCGGAGCCCTGGGCGCTGGACAACGAACGGCCCGCGCACCAGCGGGAGGTGGCGGCGTTCTTCATCGACGTCCTGCCCGTGACGAACGCCGCCTACGAGGCGTTCATCGAGGACGGGGGCTACGACGACGAGCGCTGGTGGACACCCGAGGGCTGGGCCCATGTCCGCACCCATGACTTGAAGGCGCCGCTGTTCTGGCGCCGAGAGGGCGGCCAGTGGCTGCGGCGGCGCTTCGGCGTCACCGAGGTCGTACCGCCCGACGAGCCCGTTCTGCATGTGTGCTGGTACGAGGCGGACGCGTACGCGCGCTGGGCGGGGCGCCGGCTGCCCACCGAGGCCGAGTGGGAGAAGGCGGCCCGCCACGACCCGGCCTCGGGCCGCTCCCGGCGCTACCCGTGGGGCGACGCCGACCCGACGCCCGAGCACGCCAACCTCGGGCAGCGCCATCTGCGTCCGGCACCGGTCGGCAGCTATCCGGCGGGCGCGTCCGCGTTCGGCGTACGGCAGCTGATCGGTGATGTGTGGGAGTGGACGTCGAGCGACCTCGCGCCCTACCCGGGGTTCACGGCGTTCCCGTACAAGGAGTACTCGGAGGTGTTCTTCGGTCCCGAGTACAAGGTGCTGCGGGGCGGTTCGTTCGCCGTGGACCCGGTGGCCTGCCGGGGCACGTTCCGCAACTGGGACTACCCGGTCCGGCGGCAGATCTTCTCGGGCTTCCGTACCGCCAGGGACGCGTGATGTGTCGTCATCTAGCCTGTCTGGGACCGGAGGAGCCGCTCGGCCGGGTTCTCCTGGAGCCCCCGCACAGCCTGTACCGGCAGGCGTGGGAACCGCGTCGGCAACTGCACGGGTGTGTCAACGCCGACGGGTTCGGGATCGGCTGGTACGCCGCGGGCGACCCGACGCCGGCGCGCTACCGCAGGGCCGGTCCCATCTGGGCCGACGCCTCCCTCGCCGACCTGGCGCGCGTCGTGCGCTCCGGCGCGGTCCTGGCCGCGGTGCGCGACGCGACCCGGAGCGACCCCGATCTGGAGGCCGCGGCGGCGCCGTACACCGGGGACAGATGGCTGTTCAGCCACAACGGGGCCGTCGGCGGATGGCCCGACTCGATGGCCCGACTCGCCGGTTCGCTGCCGCCGGTGGAGCTGCTCTCCCTGGAGGCGCGCTGCGACTCCGCGTTCGTGTGGGCGCTGCTGCTGAACCGGCTGCGGGCCGGCATCGAGGACGGGAAGGCGATGGCGGACACCGTGCTGGAGGTCGCCTCGGCGGCCCCCGGCTCCCGGCTGAATCTGCTGATCACCGACGGCGAGACGATCACCGCGACCGCGTGGGGCGACACCCTGTGGTACCTCACCGGGCCCGGCGACCGCGTCGTCGTGGCCTCCGAGCCGTACGACGACGACCCGCGCTGGCGGGAGGTGCCCGACCGCACCCTGCTGTCGGCCACCCGCACGGACGTGCTGCTGATCCCGCTCAAGGACCCGCGCGACGACATGGCACCCGCACCACCCGAGGAGTCCCGCCCGTGAGCCCGTTCCTTGTCACCCGCACCCTGCCCGAGGACGCCACCGAGGCCGCGCTGCGCGCCGATGTGCTGCACGGCCTCACGACCACGCCGAAGACACTCCCGCCGAAGTGGTTCTACGACGCTCACGGCAGCGAGTTGTTCGAAAAGATCACCGAGTTGCCGGAGTACTACCCGACGCGCGCCGAGCGGGAGATCCTGATCGCCCGCTCCGGGGAGATCGCCGCCGCGACCGGCGCCCGGACACTGGTCGAGCTGGGCTCCGGCTCCTCCGAGAAGACCCGGCATCTGCTGGACGCACTGACCGGACTGCGCACCTATGTGCCGGTGGACGTCAGCGAGAGCGCGCTGACCCAGGCGGGTCACGCGCTGATCGCGGAGCGGCCCGGGCTCGACGTCCATGCGCTGATCGCCGACTTCACCGCGGCGTTCGCCCTGCCGGACACGCCCGGGCCACGGCTCGTGGCGTTCCTGGGCGGCACCATCGGCAATCTGCTGCCCGCCGAGCGGGCGGCGTTCCTCGGCTCCGTACGGGCCCTGCTGTCGCCCGGGGACGCCCTGCTGCTCGGCACCGACCTGGTGAAGGACGAGTCGGTGCTGGTCGCGGCGTACGACGACGCGGCCGGCGTGACCGCCGAGTTCAACAAGAACGTGCTGGCCGTGGTCAACCGTGAGCTGGGGGCCGACTTCGACCCGGACGCGTTCGACCATGTGGCGGTGTGGGACGCCGGGCACGAGTGGATCGAGATGCGGCTGCGTGCGCGGACGGCCCAGACCGTGAAGATCCCCGCGCTGGACCTGGCGGTGGACTTCGCGGACGGGGAGGACCTGCGCACCGAGGTGTCGGCGAAGTTCCGCGAGGACGGTGTCCGGCGTGAACTCTCCTCGGCCGGGCTCGAGCTGACGCACTGGTGGACGGACGCGGAGGGGAGGTTCGCCCTCTCGTTGAGCGTGGCGCGCTGACGCCGACGGTCCGACACCCTGCGGCCCCCTCACCTCTTGAGGTGAGGGGCCGCGGGGTTTGTGCAGGTGTCGCCGCGGGGTGGCGGTCCTATGCGCGGTGGTACTGGACGGGGGAGACGACCTCGCCACCGAGCTCCTGGGCGGCATGGCGCGCCCAGTACGGGTTGCGGAGGAGTTCGCGTGCCAGCAGAACGGCGTCCGCCTTGCCCGAGGCGATGATCTCCTGCGCCTGGGCGGGCTCGGTGATCATGCCGACGGCCGCGACCGGCATCCCGGTCTCACTGCGGACCCGGTCGGCGAAGGGGACCTGATAGCCGGGGCCGGTCACGATCTTCGCGTCGGGGACGTTGCCGCCGGTGGAGACGTCCAGCAGGTCCACGCCTCGGGCGTGGAGTTCCTTGGCGAACCGGACGGTGTCGTCCCCGGTCCAGCCGTCCCGGTCGTCCTCGGGGTTCTCCGTGAGCCAGTCGGTGGCGGAGACACGGAAGAAGATCGGCAGTTCCTCGGGCCACACGGCGCGCACGGCGTCGACGACTTCCAGGGCGAAGCGGGTACGGCCCTCGAAGGAGCCGCCGTACTCGTCGGTGCGGTGGTTGCTGTGGGGCGAGAGGAACTGGTGGATCAGGTAGCCGTGGGCGCCATGGATCTCGGCGATCTCGAAGCCCGCCGCGAGCGCCCGCTCGGCGGCGTCGGCGAACTCCTGGACGATGCCGCGGATGCCGTCCGTGGTGAGCTCGTCGGGGGTCGTCGACGCCTCGTCGAAGGGAAGGCCACTCGGACCGACCGGGGTCCAGCCGTAGGGCTCCTCGGGCGTGATCGGGCGCCCGCGGTCCGCCCAGGTGCGCTCGGTGGACGCCTTCCGTCCGGCGTGGGCCAGCTGGATACCGGCCACAGTGCCCTGAGTCTTCAGGAACGCGGTGATGCGCCGGAAGGCGTCGACCTGCGCGTCGTTCCAGATGCCCAGGTCATAGGGAGAGATACGGCCTTCGGGGCTCACCGCCGTGGCCTCGGTGATGATCAGGCCGGTTCCGCCGGAGGCACGCGCGGCGAGGTGAGCGAAGTGCCAGTCCGTCGGGACGCCCACCGCCGCGCCCTCCGGCGCCGCACTGTACTGGCACATCGCTGCCATCCAGATGCGGTTGGGGATGGTCAGTGACCTGAGGCTGTAGGGGGTGAAGAGAGTGGTCAACGCGAAAACTCCTCGTTGCGCGGCACGGAATGGTCACCGTGTGGACGGAATCCATAATTGCATGCGTGCGCCTTTTATTCCCATTGCCGCTATGCCGCGTATGCAACTAATTGCAGGGCGCCCGCGTCGCGGACCGATCCCCGGTACGGCACGGTGGAGTGACATGTGACGCCCGTCACGCGAAGAGGAGCACCCGCATGACCAACAACACCTACCGGGTCACCGAGATCGTCGGCAGCTCGCCCGAGGGCGTGGACCAGGCCGTACGGAACGCCATCTCCCGCGCCTCACAGACCCTGCGCAACCTGGACTGGTTCGAGGTCACCCAGGTCAGGGGCCGGATCGAGAACGGCCGGATCGAGGACTACCAGGTCGGCCTGAAGGTGGGTTTCCGCCTGGAGGAGGGCGACTAGCGCGACCCCTCTCACGTACGCCCCTCCCGCTCCTGAGCGTCCCTCAGCGCGGCGGAGGGGGATGCCCAGCGTGCTCGTACGACGGTGAAGCCCGCCCGTTCGGCGTCCTGGCAGACGAGTTCGTCGTCATCGACGAGCATCCGGACCTCGCGCCCCTGGGCGAGCCCACGGAGCAGCTCCAGCTTGGTGACACGGGCGGGCCTGCGGTCGCCGTCGGAGCGCATGTACAGCCGCCCTTCGGGCAGTCCGTGAGCGGCGAGCCAGTCGAGCGTGTCACGCCGACAGCGCGCGGGCCGTCCGGTCAGATAGACCAGCTCGCACTCCTCGGCGGTCCGCAGCGCGAGCGTCACTCCCTCGGCCAGCGGCGGATCCTGCGGCGCGGCGGCGAAGAACGCCGCCCAGTCACGCGGCCTCCGCTCCAGGAAGCGCTGCCGGTGCGCGGTGTCCGCGAGGGTGTTGTCGAGATCGAAGACGGCGACCGGCCTGCTGCTGTTCGTCACCGGCCCACTCTACGAAGACCCCCGCGGCACCGGAGCGTGCGCCCCCTCGGCCGGCCGGCCGCGCGAACTCGGGGGCGCACACCGAGGGCGTACACGCCCCCCAAGTTCGCGCGCGCAGCGGCCATATGACCCGGATGGCGCAGCGCGGCGCGAGCCGTTCCGCGAGACTTCACTCACCTCGTTCAGCACTGAGTCACGACAGATTCTCGTACAGCGGTGGTATATGACCCACCTATGGCCAAACCTCACGTTGCGGACCGCATGCCGATAACGCAGGGTCAAGGTGTGAGCGCACTCTCGCCCGCCCCCGCCGCCCAAACCCGGGCGGGGAGCACAGACCGTCGCGTCCGCCTTCCCTTCCGAACCCGGCTCCTGCCTGGTGCCGCACCGGCCCTCGCCCTGTTCGCCGCCATACGTCTCACGGGACTCGCGGCGATCGCCCTGGCGAACCACTACATGGGCCATCCGCTGCTCAAGGGTCTGGCGCACTCGTGGGACTCCCGCTGGTATCTGCACATCGCCCAGCACGGCTACGGCACCCAGACCCATGTCCTGGCCACCACCGGCGCCGTGCAGCGTGACTGGGCGTTCTTCCCGCTGTATCCGGCACTCATCCGGGTCGTGTACACCGTGCTGCCCATCACTCCGGGCGCCGCCGCCCTGCTGATCGCCTGGAGCGCCTCGGCGGTGGCCGCGTACGGCATCTACACGATCGGCTACCGCCTGTACGGCCGCGCGGTCGCCACCGCACTCGTCGGCGTGTGGGCCGCGATGCCCCACTCCGTCGTCCTCGACATCGCCTACACGGAGCCCCTGCTCGCCGCGCTGGCCGCCTGGTCCCTGTACGCGGTGCTCACCAGACGCTGGTTGTGGGCCGGTGTGCTGGCCGCGCTGGCCGGGCTGTCGCGGCCCACGGGCTTCGCCGTGGCCGCGGCGGTGGGTGCCGTGGCGATCCAGGAGATCGTCAGACGGCGCGGCCGGGTGCCCGTCGGGCTATGGGTCGGCACCGCGATGGCGCCCCTCGGCTGGGTGGGCTTCGTCCTGTGGGTAGGTGCGCACACGGGTGATCTGTTCGGCGGCTACTTCACGGTGCAGCGCGCCTGGGACTCCCGCTTCGACTTCGGTGTCGGCTCCCTGCACTTCCTCAAGTCGCTGCTCGCCCACGGCGGCCGGGCCGTCTACCCGCTGGCCCTGGTCATCGTCGTGGCGGCCGTCCTGCTGTTCTGTCTGCTGTGCCTCGACGGCGCCCCACTGGCGCTGATCGTCTTCGCGGGCGTGCTCGTGCTGATCACGATCGGCGGCTCGGGCCCGTACGCCTCGAAGCCGCGCTTCCTGCTGCCCGCCTTCCCCCTGCTGATCCCGCTCGCACGCGGCCTCGCGCGCAGCTGGCGGCTGCGCCCGAAACACGCCCTGCTGGTCGGAGCCACCCTCGCCGTCGCTTCCGTGGCCTACGGCACCTATCTGCTGACCGCCGGCCACACCCCGCTGTGAGCCCGGGGCCCCTTGCCGGGGCGTGGCGGCGACGCGCGCCCGGGGGTATTCCCCCGACCGCGGTCTCGTCCCGGTCAGGGCGGGTACTCGGGCGGTGCCGCTACCTCATGAGGAGATGACTCGGATGCTGTTCCTCGGACTGCTTCTTCTCGCGGCCACCGCCGCCTTCACCGCTCTGGCGATCGCAGGCAATCTCACCGGCGGCCCCGACTACACCGTGTCCGTGCTGGACCACCACATCGCCACCATCAACACCCTTGCCGTCTTCGCCTCCGGCCTCGCCCTGGCGCTGTTGTTCTGCCTGGGCCTGGCCACCGCGGTGTCCGCGGCGACGCACCGGCACGGCACGCGGCCTGCGCGGATACGCCGTGGCGCCACGATCGACGAGCGGACCGGACCCGACACCCGGCTGTGAGGCGCCGGCCTCAGCAGTTCGGCTCAGCCCTGCTGATGTCCGCGAGGGCGGACCGTGGGTCCTCCGTGGCGGCGAGGTCGCCGAGACTGACGATGCCGACCGGACACCCACCGCTCTCGACGACGGGTAGCCTGCGCACGGCGTGCCGGCGCATCAGCTCGACCGCGTGGTCGGTGGTGTCGTCGGGCGAGAGGGTGATCACGGGCGGACGGGTGCACACCGAGCCCGCGGTCACCGTGTTCGGGTCGCGGTCCCCGGCGACGGCCCTGACCACGATGTCGCGGTCGGTGAGCACACCGAACAGATCGCGGTCGTAGGTCACCAGGACGTCGCCGACGTCCTGCTCACGCATCAGGCGGGCCACCCGTGCCACCGAGGTCATCGGCTCGACGGCGACCGCGCCCCGGGACATCACGTCACGTACCTGCCTGCTCATGGAAACCTCCCGGATCGTCTCGTCTGCATACGCCGGTTCCTCATCCGGCCGGGTCCGCCTCGGCGGCGGCACGCCAGCCGGACCAGCGGCGGACGGCGACCACGGTCACCGGTCCGTCCGGCGGCGTCTCCCGGTACTGGGGGTACTTCCGGGCCAGCAGGGCCAGTGCCGCCCCGTACTCCTCGCGGTCCTGCGCCGCGGGCGCGCCGGGCGGCAGTATCCGCGCGCCTCCGTCGGCCCGTACCCACCACAGCCGCCCCCAGTCCTCGTCGTACTCGTCCGCGAGCAGGCAGACGGCCGGCTGGACGGCGATGTTGCGCAGCCGCTGCAACCGGCGGGACCGCTTGGGCTTGTGGTCGACGGCCATGACGATGCCGTCGTCGCCGCGCCGCGCGAACACCACCGGTACGAGGTGGGGCCGTCCCGCGGAGTCCACGGTCGCAAGACGCGCCACCCGGGCGTCCGTGAACCGTCGCCGCGCCTCGTCCTCGGGCATGCTGGGCACCGTCCGGCCCTCCTTCCGCGCTGCATCGGCGGCCGGCGTCCACGGGTACCCGGCCTCCGCTCTCCTACACGATCACCGTGCCCTCCCGCCCGTCGCCGCCCGGTCCGGATGTCGGGCCCGGGGACGCGGGGCAGACTGGAGGGACAGATCCGTGCTTCACGGGCCGCCCGCCAAGGAGGCCGTCGTGGAATTCGACGTGATCGTGGAGATTCCGCAGGGGGCGCGCAACAAGTACGAGATGGACCACGAACTGCACCGCCTCCGCCTGGACCGGACGCTGTTCACGTCCACCAAGTACCCGGCCGACTACGGCTATATCGACCACACCCTGGGCCGGGACGGCGACCCGCTCGATGCCCTCGTCCTGGTGGGCGACCCCACCTTCCCCGGCTGTGTGATCGAGTGCCGTGCCGTCGGCATGTTCGTGATGAAGGACGAGAAGGGGCCCGACGAGAAGGTCCTCTGCGTCCCGGCGCACGATCCGCGCTACGCCTCCGTGCAGGACATCGGCGACGTACCCACCTTCGACCGGCTGGAGATCACCCACTTCTTCGAGGTCTACAAGGACCTGGAGCCCGGCAAGTCGGTGGAGGGTTCGCACTGGGAGGGACGCGACCGGACGTACGCGGAGATCGACGCCGCCCGGCGGCGCGCCCTCGAGCAGGGAGGGACGGGCCCCTGAGGGCCGCTGCCCCTTCGTCTCCACGACGCTCGCGCCCGGGACGTGCCGACCGGGTGCAGGTCGCCGAACAGGGCCTCCATCCGCGGTGGTTCAGCCGCAGGCGCCCTGCCGTGCGCGGGGGAGCACCGTGACACGACGGAAGTTGCATGCCTCGCGAACAAGGGCCTCCGCCGGAGGACGGGCCTGGTGGGCGTGCAGCGCCGCGCTGACGAGGCTCAACAGCAGGTCGACATCGGTGTCACAGTCCAGGCGGACGGTCACCCAGCGCGAGCCGGGCACCATGCGGATGGCTGTCGATCCGGCGAGGTCGCCGGAGAAGCGCCGTATGGCGCCGCTGGTCAGATGCAGGTCCGCCTCGTGGTCCGTGTGAAAGTGGACGATCTCGCTGTACCGGGAGCGGAGAGCCCGCCCGGTGCCGCAACTGGCCGGCTCCGCCGTGAGGTCGGGCCAGACCATGAGTCGCTCCAGGGCGCGCTGGGCCAGAGTCATGTGCCCATCGTCGCCTTCTCATTCCCCGTCCACCAGAGGTTGAGGGTTCCGTAACCGGGACGTGAGGTTACCGACCGTGAGGTCACGTCCGCTGGAGTGGTGTATCGACGGCCACTCGGTGATCTCTTTTTGAGGCTATGCGGTGAGTTCGGTGGGCAGGGTGGTCTCGTCGGTTTCTGACTCGATCGGGTGGAGGCGGGCCTTGGCCAGCAGGTCGAGTCCCATGTAGCGGCGGGCCTCGGTCCATTCGTCGTTCTGCTCGGCCAGCACGGCGCCGACCAGGCGGATCAGCGCGGTGCGGTCGGGGAAGATACCGACGACGTCGGTGCGACGTCGGATCTCCTTGTTCAGCCGTTCCTGTGGGTTGTTCGACCAGATCTGCCGCCAGATCTCGCGCGGGAAGGCGGTGAAGGCCAGCAGCTCGTGCTGAGCGGCGTCCAAGTGGGCTGCTGCCTTGGGGAACTTGGCTCCCAGGGCATCCAGAACGTGCCGCATCTGGGCCTGGACAGCGTCGGTGTCGGGTTGTTCGAAGACGGTCCGCAGCAGGGTGGCCACCCACGGCTGAGCGGACTTCGGGACCTGGCTCAGCAAATTTCGGGCGTAATGCGTGCGGCACCGCTGCCAGGATGCGCCGGGCAGGACCGCGCCGATCGCGTTCACCAGGCCGGTGTGCGCGTCGGAGACGACCAGCTGGACGCCGGACAGGCCGCGGGCGGTCAGGGAGCGCAGGAAGGCGAGCCAGCCCGCACCGTCCTCGGCCGTGGCGACGTCGATCCCGAGGATCTCGCGGTGTCCGTCGGCGTTGACGCCGACTGCGATCAGAGCGTGGACGTTGATGATGCGGCCGCCCTCGCGGACCTTCTGGGTCAGCGCGTCCACCCAGACGAACGTGTAGGGCCCGGCATCGAGCGGCCGGTTGCGGAACGCGGTGACCTGATCGTCCAGATGCTTGGCCATCGCGCTGACCTGGGACTTCGACAGCTGGGTGACGCCGAGGGATTCGGCGAGCTTCTCGACGCGGCGGGTGGACACACCAAGGAGGTAGGCGGTGGCGACCACCGAGATGAGGGCCTGCTC
>NZ_JBIAXT010000029.1:0-111657 GCF_042896945.1 Streptomyces sp. NPDC001222 | reverse complement strand
TGAGCCCCAACGAATACGAACGCCGACACCACGCGGCTAAGCTCACGCTCGCCGCGTGATCAACGCACCGTGTCCACCATCACGGGGGAAGGCCCACTGACGCCGGCGGCCAGGGCCGGCTCGCGCTCACCCGCCGCTTCCCGAAGGGCGTTGTGCTGGGGATCACGCCGTTCAACTTCCCGCTGAACCAATGTGCCCACAAAGTCGCCCCGGCTATCGCGGCCGGCGCCCCGATCATCCTGAAGCCGGCGCCCAATACTCCGCTCTCGGGCCTGATCATCGGTGAGCTGCTTGCCGAGACCGAACTGCCGGCCGGTTCATGGAGCATCCTTCCCGTCGCGAATGACCGGATGCCGGGGCTGGTGCAGGACGAGCGCCTGCCGGTCATCTCGTTCACCGGCTCCGAGAGGGTCGGGTACGCCATCATGGACTCGGTCCCCAGGAAGCACTGCACACTGGAGCTCGGCGGGAACGGCGCGGCCGTGGTGCTGGCCGACTTTGCGAGCGACGAGGATCTTGACTGGGCCGCCAAGCGTATCGCTGTGTTCTCCAACTATCAGGGCGGGCAGTCCTGTATCTCCGTGCAGCGTGTCATAGCCGACGCCGCGGTGTACGACCGACTGCTGCCGCTCATCGTCGCAGCCGTCGAGTCTCAGGTCACCGGCGACCCCTCGGATGACCGAACGGATGTGGGTCCGCTTGTCAGTGAGGACGCAGCATGCCGCGTCGAGTCGTGGGTCGACGAAGCCGTCGGCTCCGGGGCCACGCTGTATACGGGCGGCAAGCGGGAGGGCGCCTCGTACGCGCCTACGGTCCTCGCGGATGTTCCGGCAGACACGACCCTGGCCTGCGAGGAGGTCTTCGGGCCAGTTCTCACGGTGCTCAAGGTGTCCGGTGAGGCCGAGGCTTTCGCGGCCGTGAACGACTCCAAGTACGGGCTGCAGACAGGAGTGTTCACACGCGACCTGCAGGCTGCCTTCCGAGCGCATCGGGCTCTGGAGGTCGGCGGAGTCGTGATCGGCGACGTGCCCTCCTATCGCGCCGACCAGATGCCCTACGGCGGGGTCAAGCAGTCCGGTGTCGGCCGCGAAGGAGTGAAGTTCGCCATGATGGATTACACCTACGAGCGCGTGCTGGTCCTCACTGACCTTGCGCTGTAGTAGCAAGACCCTCCCGTCGGATGCCGTGCTGCGCGCTGGCCGGCGTCGGGCCCGAACCCGCCGTCGCCGGCCGCCGTGCAGATCCGGCTGGGCAGCTCGACATCCTCTGGTCCGGTTCAGCGGGCTACGGGCTGAAGGAGCTGCAGCGGGGCAGGCCACGGCACACGACGTCGACAACCATGGCTTCCCTGCTGCTCGTTCTGCTTTCGCACGCGTCCCGTTCGGTGCGGGTTCGCCGTCAAGTCCCTTTGGCGGGTGGCGCCCGCCTTCCTGGTGCTGTGGCTGCTCGGGTTCGTCACGCTCTGCACGGGCGTGGGCGACGGCCGCGGACGAGGGTAGCGGTGGTGATCTGACTCGCACGGCACCATAGGAGTGGGGTCCGGCCGCTAACGACCGGGCCCCCCTCATGTTGCTTACGCCGGTGCCGGCGCTCAGAAGCAGGCGTCTTTTCCATGGGCGCAGCGGCGGACTGCTAGCCGTCACCATGGGCAAGAGCGTCGGTGACGGGTCCTTCCCGCAGCGGCGGAGGGGCTCGGGGTGATTCGTGCCTTGTGGGGCCCCGCCGGGGGAAGGCCTCGTGTCTTCTGCCAATTCCGCCGGCTGTATGGCTTCGGTCAGATCTGGTTGAGTCCGCCATCTACGAACAGCTCGGATCCGGTGACGAAGCTGCTCTCATTGCTGGCGAGGAACAGTGCGGCAGCTGCGGCCTCGTCCGGGTGCCCCATCCGGCCCAGCGGAATCTGGCTGGCAAAGACGTCCCTCATCTTCGCGGCCTGGTCGGCGTCCGCGGCCAGGCCGGTGATGCCCGGGGTGACTATCGGGCCGGGCACCAGGGTGTTCACTCGGATCGCGCGGCCGCTGAGTTCGTTGGCCCAGGTGCGGGAGAAGGAACGGACCGCGGCCTTGGACGCGGCGTACACGCCGAAGGCGGCGCCGCCTGAGGTGGCGGCAGTCGATCCGGTCAGGATCACCGAGGCGCCGTCATTGAGCAGCGGAATGGCCTTCTGAACGGTGAAGAGCATGCCTCGCACGTTGATGTTGAAGGTCGCGTCGAAGTGCTCCTCGGTGACCTGCTGAAGAGCGGCGAACTCACCGCCGCCCGCGTTGGCGAACAGTACGTCGATGGACCGGCCTTGCTCGGCGACAGCCGCGTAGAGGCGGTCGATGTCCGCGAGGTTCGCGACGTCGCCCCGGACAGCGGTGGCTTCCCCACCGATCTCGACCAGCGCGGCGTCGAGAGCCTCCTGCCGGCGGCCCGTGATGAACACGTGCGCGCCCTCACGTGCGAATCGCTTGGCGGTGGCCAGTCCGATTCCGCTGTTGCCTCCGGTGACGACTGCCGTCTTCCCGTCAAGCTGTCCCATGATCGTTTACCCCTGTCCGGTGCGAACGCCAGAAGACGTGCACCAAGTCACTGCATCATTACAGTCCGAAACCGGACGGTCCCGGGCCCAGTTATGGACTGTACGGTAAAGAACAGCGTTATGGACCGCACGGACAAAAAACGTGACTGCATCCACACCTCCGAGCTGCGACAGGCTGGCCGACGCCAGCCCGTCCGCGAGGGGTGCCGCGAAAGGCTCAGACCGGGAGCCACGCATCACGCCCGCCATCGCGCGGCCTGCCGCCCTGTGCGGCGATGGCCGAGAGGCCGCCCGGCCCTCCCGGCGCTCCGTACGGCCGGGACGGCACCTCACAATCTGGACCGATAGGTCAAGAACAGCGTATGCTGTTGAACATGGGACGACCGCGGAATTTCGACGAGAACCAGGTACTGAAATCTGCGCGCGAGCAGTTCTGGAATCAGGGCTACGCGGCTACGTCACTGCAGGACCTGACGCACGCCACGGGACTGGGCAAGGGGAGCCTGTACGGGGCCTTCGGCGACAAGCGGCAGCTGTTCTTGCACGTGCTGGACGGCTACCGCGACGAACAGCTGAACGGCGTCCGGGCGGTCCTCACCGGGCCCGGTACGGCCTTCGAACGCCTGACCCTGCTGGTTGAGGGGGTGGCCAAGGGATTTACGGAGGACCCGCAGCGGCGCGGCTGTCTTCTGGTCAACAGCACGTCCGAGCTGCACAGCAATGATCCGGATGTCGTCTCCCGGGCCCGGACCAGCTATCAAGCGGTCGAAGATCTTCTGATCGCCTGCGTGAAGGAAGCCCAGGACGAGGGGACGGTCGAACCGAGCGCGGACGCCCAGGAGCTCGGGCGACTGCTCCTTGCCGTCATGCAGGGCATCGAGTTTCTCGCGAAGACCGACATGGACGGCTCAGCTCTGCTGCAGATAAGCCAGGCCGCCCTCAAGCAGCTGTCCCGGCCCTGACTATCCTGCGGGCCGGCACCTTTCCCAGGTGATGTGCCGACAGGCAGGGATCTGGGTGGGCCTGCTTGAGTCGGCGTGCGAGCGTCCGGCGCACCTCCCCTCCGAACACCCCCACGAGTGGTCCGGGCGCCCGCTTCAGCGCGGTTGACAGCCTGCCCCTTTCACCATGCCCTTGAGCAGGCTCTCCGGCCGTGCGGCTGCGCCTCAACGCGGGCCGGACGACTCTGGCAGCCGACGGCGCCGGACCATTGCCCACGGGCCCTGGGAGCGAGGTCTCCAGCTCCCCTAGTCCGCGCAGGACTTCGTTCGCGCCTCTCTTCCCCATACTGGCGGCGAGCCGTCAACTGGTGCAATGATCCACTGACTTCACAATGCACCTGAAGAGGACATACGTTCTTGACTGTGCGGTCCATAAGACCTACCTTTGAGCTGCGGCCCGCGGATTCGCTACTGCAAGTGGACGTCGGGTCGGCGGCTGACGGGCACAGCCTGTTCCGCTTCACGGCAGAGAGAAGCCGGGCGGGACTGCGCGAGGGTCTCGCGTGCCCCACCGCAAAGGACTGCACACGCCCAAACGAAAAGTGATCACCATGACCACCGCTACCCAGCCGCCCTTCGCCTACAGCCTTCACAACGTGACGATTACCGTCAGTGACCTCGACGCGTCGATCCAGTGGTGGAACCGGGTGTTCGGCCTCACCCTGCTGGCGAAGTCCCGCTTCGACGCCCTCGGAGCCGACGTCGCCTTCCTGGAGGGCCCCGGGTTCCGGCTCGAACTCCTTCAGCCCGCAGGCGGTGTGCGGATCCCCGAACTGACGGCAGAGCCCCCCGCCCACATCCGCCCGATCGGCAACAAGGCCCTGGTCTTCCGCGTCGAGGACCTCGCCAGCGTGACCCGCACCTTCCGTGACCTGGGCGTGACGACCGTCTGGGAGCAGATGGACCTCGGCGACGGCAGCATCTCGACCGCGATCCGTGACAACGACGGAAATCTCATCAACGTCTTCCAGCAGGGCGCAAGCCCGATCGGCTGACACGGCGAACCGATCGCGCTCCGTCCATCCATGCGGCACAGGACCGGACGCGCACTGTGGAGACGGCGCGCGATCGCCCTGGCCGCCGAGCCAGGTTCAGCCGCTCCGAACGCGGCTATCTGGGACGCGGTTAGGGAGCGCCTCCGGGCCGATGCCTGACAGGCGGGGAAGTCTCGTACGGTGGTCCATACGATGCTGCGGGCGCTTGCACGGTCAGGAGAAGCCACGGGTTACGCCACCCGAGTGAACTCCCGGGCACGGTCACCCACCCGCCCTGAACATCACCGCTGGCGGCGGGCGGCAGTCTGATAATCACCCGTCGTACTACTCGTTCTGTCGACGCGGAGGACAGACTATGGGATCCGACATTGACGTGCTGGTCGTCGGTGCTGGTCCAGCAGGGTTGCTACTCGCAGGTGACCTGGCCGAGGCCGGAGTGCGCTGCACCGTCGTGGAACGGCGAGAAGGGGAATCCCAGCTAACCCGCGCATTCGCCGTCCACGCCCGAACGATGGAACAGCTCGACGCCCGCGGCCTGGCCGACGACCTGCTGCTGACCGGCCTGCGCAACCCGATCCTGCAATTCCTTCGGATCGATCTCTCGCACCTGCCGACCCGATACCCCCACGTACTCGTGACGCCCCAGTACAACACCGAGCGACTGCTCCTGGCCCGCGCCCTGACACACGGCGTGAACATCATGCGGGCCCACGAAGTGACCGGTCTCCAGCAAGACCCCACCGGTGTCGACGTCACCGTGAAGACACCAGCCGGCACTGAACACAGCCTGCGCGCAGACTACGTAGTCGGCGCAGACGGACGGAACAGCTGCGTGCGCCAGTCCCTCGGCCTCCCGTTCCCCGGCCGCTCCGCCGTCCGCTCCATGATGCTCGCAGACGTCCGCATGGCCGACCCGCCGAAGAAGCCGCCCACCGTGGCAGCCATCGGAGACGCCTTCGCCATCGTCGTCCCATTCGGCGACGGCTGGTTCAGGGTCATGGCATGGAATCGCCACCACCCCATGCCCGACGACGCATCGGTCGATCTGGAAGAAATCAAAGACGTCGCCCGCCAGGCGCTCGGCAGTGACTTCGGCATGCACGACCCCCGCTGGCTCTCCCGATTCCACAGCGACGAACGCCAGTCCCCCCGCTACCGGGTAGGCCGGGTGTTCCTCGTCGGCGACGCCGCCCACGTCCACTCCCCCGCCGGCGGCATGGGCCTCAACACCAGCATCCAGGACTCCGCAAACCTGAGCTGGAAACTCGCGGCCGTTCAGCGCGGACGCGCACCCGAGGCCCTGCTCGAGAGCTACCAGAACGAACGGCACCCGGTAGGACACCGGGTCCTGCGGATGAGCGGCGCACTGCTCCGCGGCGTCCTCACCACACCACGGGCACTGTGCGGCCTCCGTGACCTCTCAGCGCGTACGGTGCTGCAAACCCCACCAGTGGCCCGACGACTGGCCAAGGCAATCTCGGGAATCGACATCTCCTACGCCGCACCGGCTGGCGCACACCCCCTCGTCGGCAAGCGGGCACCTGACATCCCCCTCGCCGACGGACGCAGACTCTACGAAGCCCTCCGCAAGCGACGGTTCATCCTTGTCACCCCGGCCGACACCGAACGCCTCCCCTCCCTCATCACAGAGTGGGCCGGCGAGGTCGAGATCGTGTCACCCAAGGGGGCCACCAAGAAAAGCGTTCTGGTCAGACCAGACGCCTATATCGCGTGGGCCATCTCGGACAAGTCGCCTGAACGTCGCATCGACGCCGCCCGCCAAGCACTGACCGAATGGTGCGGGGTAGCCGGGTCTGGCGGGTAGTGACCGGCAGGCCAGAGCGCCGGGTCTGTCAAACGAACGGTGTAAACAGGGTGGTTGGGTTACTGGCGGGCCACTGAGAGCCGGCCGTCGAAGGTGATGTCGAAGGCGTTCAGCGCGGTCTTCCAGCGCATGGTCCAGCGGGCCTGGCCCTTGCCGGTGGGGTCGAGCGACATGATGGCCATGTAGACGCACTTCAAGGCGGCCTTGCTCGTTCGGGAAGTGTCCGCGGGCTTTGACCTTAAGTTCTAGCGATCGTCGCAACACCCCAGCTCAAGGGGTGCGATGGGCTTCAAGATCCGGGAGAACCGGAAGCCGCAGGGGGCGAAGAGGCTCACTGCGGAGCGGGCTGCATACTTCCAACTCATGCAGCAGGGCTTCAGCAACAACGAGGCGTGCCGAATCGTCGGGATCGATCCGAGGAGCGGCAGGCGCTGGCGCAACGGGTACACACCTTCCCGGCGAAAAGGGACGGCGTGTGCGGTTCCTCCAGCGGTGCCGCCGGCGGCGTCTCGGTATCTGAGCGTGGACGAGCGCATCTATATCGCCGACCGGATACGAGAGAAGGCAACGGTTCGGGCGATCGCTACCGAGCTGGGGCGGAGTCCGTCCACGGTCAGCCGGGAGATACGCCGCAACCGGCACCCCGACAGCGGCGTCTACCGACCACACGCCGCCCAGGCACGCGCCGAGGCCCGCCGCCCGCGACCCAAACTCGCAAAGACTGAACTACACGCTGAACTGAGGCAGTTCATCCAGGAGCGGCTCGACCGGCGGTGGAGTCCCGAGCAGATCTGCCAGGCTCTTCCCAGCGAGTTTCCCGAGCGGCCGGAGCTGCACGTGGTCCCCGAGACGGTCTACCAAGCCCTCTACGTCCAAAGTCGTGGCGAACTACGCCGTGAGATCCACCGCGCCCTGCGCACGGGCCGGGTCCGCCGCAAACCGCGCCGCCAGGCCCAGCAGCGCACCCCGCGGTTCACCGACCCGATGGTCATGATCAGCGAGCGTCCCGCCGAAGCCGAGGACCGTGCCGTGCCCGGCCACTGGGAGGGCGACCTGATCATCGGCAAAGACGGTGCATCGGCGATCGGCACCCTGGTCGAACGCACCACCCGCTACGTCATGCTCGTTCATCTGCCTGATGGCCGCAGCGCGGAACTGGTCCGCGACGCGCTCGTGGGCACTGTCCAGGGCCTGCCCGCTCACCTGGCACGCTCGCTGACCTGGGATCAAGGCAGCGAGATGGCCGCGCACGGCTCCTTCACCACGGCCACCGACATGCCGGTCTACTTCTGCGATCCCGCCAGCCCCTGGCAGCGCGGCTCGAACGAGAACACCAACGGCCTGCTGCGGCAATACTTTCCCAAGGGCTCCGACCTCTCGACGCACAGCCGTGAGCACCTGGACATCGTCGCCGCCGAACTCAACGGTCGGCCACGCAAAACACTTGACTGGGACACCCCAGCCGAGCGCCTGCATAAACTGATTGCGGCCTGACCAAACGACCACGTGTTGCGACAACCGCTGGATTCCAAGGTGCGGGCCCGCGGGCACTTCCCGACCGAAGCTGCCGCCCTCAAATGCGTCTACCTCGCTCTGATGAGCCTGGACCCAACCGGCAAGGGCCGACGCAGGTGGACCATGCGCTGGAAGGCGCCGCTGAACGCCTTCCAGATCGCCTTCGACGGCCGACTCAGCCCAAGCAACCGCTGACCACCTCAACAACCAAGATCAGCCGTTAAGTTGACACTCCCCTCGGACGGGCCGCTGCCACTGCGGGGACATCACTTACAAGGTGACCGGCCGGCACGCCGGACGTACCCCCACCTTTGCTTCCCTGATGATTCAGTGAGTTCAAGGACTCACAGGGGCGTGGTGTGCGCGAGTGGTGGGTGGTGTTCGTTCCTGATCCGGAGCGGTGGGGTCAGAATGTCCGAGGAGGGGGTCCTGGGTATCCGGGACCTACCGGCAGCCCTCGACAGGGCGGGTCTGCGGCCAGGTGATCCGGTCTTCGTATGGCCCGATTTCGTCGTGCACGCGGAACTGCTGGACTTTGTCCTGTCGGCAGGGTTCCGAGGTCTCGAACGGGAGTCTCGCCGGAATTACGCAACTGATCTCCGGCTGCTGCTGACGTGGTTGTGGAGACAGGGGATGCCGTGGCGGAAGGCAACCGTCAGAGATCTGCGGGCATTTAGAGAGTTCCGGCGCGAGTCACCGCTGAACCCGCGGCGAGTCGGTGGCACGAAGTGGAACCGCGACATGGGGCCGCCGGCCCCCGAGAGCAGGGTGCCGGCGGGGCTTGCGGGGTGCGGCATCGCGGGCAACAGGCGGCCCGTCGCCGCACCGGCACGGTGGCCACGGGATGGCCGATCAGGTCGCGGTAGCCAAGCAGGGGGCGCGGGGAGTCCAGGGCCACCGCCCCGACGAGTATCGGGGCGCCGTCGGCGCCGGGGCGGGTATATCCGGCTACGGTGCGCCGACGCGCGGGGTCGCCGTCGAGGATCGCTATTTCGATGCCCAGGCCAGGCATGCCGACGGACTGAATGCGCATTCCGTGTGGTGGGACCAGAAGCGCGGGATTGGGGTGAACGGGGCGGCGCCCTCGGGCCCTTGGAGGAGGGCGTCGGCAGCGTGGCGCCCCATCTCGATGGCGTTGATCCAGTGCTCGACGCGTCGAGGGGAGTCGTCGAAGCGCAGGTTGGGCCAGCGGGCGACGTCTCCGGCGGCGACGATGCCGTCGATCGCGTAGCCGTCCGCCTTGATGACGTGGGTGGTGGGGGCGCACAGCACGCCGTCGGTGAGGTCGAGGTCGGTGTGGCCGAGCCAGTCGGTACGCGGAACCGTGGCCACTGCGATCACGGCGGCGTCCGCTGGAGGCCATGCGCGACCTGACGGCGAAGCACACCACCGTGCACCCTTGGAATGCCCGACTTCCGCAGTAGCGCAGACGTCTCGATGACGAGCTGTGACGGTGGTGCCGCCTCGAATCAGTAGCGTCTGTCCAGGGCTTCAACAAGGCTGCGGAGCTCGCGCGCCCGCCGCCGGGTCATCGCCAGCATCACCGCTTCGAGGTACTCGCGGGCCTGCCACGGGTCTCCGCAACAGGCCCACTCCGTGCAGCCGCCACTGTCGTAGTACCACAGGCGTCGATTCGGCTGGTGGACGAAGCTTCGCCAGCGCACCATCGCTGACCCGACCGAGCCCAGCCACAGGTACTTCTTCTGACGCTCGATCCGTCGAACTTCAGCGAGTGCTGCCGAGGACAGACCGTGGATGGTCGTGATGTCGTCTTGCATCCGGGGCCGGCGCGGAAGCTCGGCACGGACGCGGCCAGGCCGTTTACGCGGCATCGGCCTTTCTGTTGATCGTCATGCCAGGCATCTACCCACCAGAGGGCGCCATCCGACCAGCGCCGACTGCAAGGGCTGACTACCGATCGATGCCCGCCCTTCCGCTCACGAGTCGGATGGAGCCGCCCGTCAGACCTCGTCGTCGAGTAAGACCGCCAGGACGAGCCGCTATCGTGCAGCCGTGACCGCTTCCGGGCAGCGTCCACTGCTCTTCCTCGATGTCGACGGACCACTCATTCCCTTCGGCGTGTCGCCGCAGCAGTATCCGACGTATCAAGCGAGTCCTGAACCCCAGGGAACCGACTCCAATCCGCTTCTGACCAGTATCAATCCCAACCACGGGCCCCGGTTGGCGGCACTACCGTGCGATCTGGTCTGGGCCACGACATGGATGGCCGACGCGAACGAGTGCATCGCACCACGGATCGGCCTGCCGCAGCTGAAAGTGGTGATCTGGCCGGAACCATCCGACACCGACGAGCAGGACGAGCGGAACGGGCTGCACTGGAAAACCCGCGCCCTCGTCGACTGGGCAGCAGGGCGCTCATTCGCTTGGGTCGATGACGAGATTACGAGCACTGATCGAACCTGGGTGTCTGCACACCATCGAGGACATGCCCTGCTCCATCGTGTCGACCCCCTTCAGGGCCTGACCGACTGTGACTACGCCGCTCTCAACGAGTGGCTGCAGAGGACCATCGGGGCGCCGCCATTGCACGGTTCGGTTTGAAACCAGCCCACGAGGCAGGCAACCCACGACACGCCGATGAGCCGGACATCGAAAATCCTTGTAGTCACGTTCAGTCACCTGACTGACTCTCAATACTCTACGGACCACTTCAAGGTCAGTTCGGTAAAGCCTGTGTCCGCTGCCCCATGCTGCGTCCCGAGCCCAGCCGAGTGCCGCTGCGACGGGAACTGGAGGCCAACCTGACCGAGCGCATCGCTGAGGCCCGTCAACGAGTCTGGCTCGGCGAGGTCGCCGGCCTGCAGGAGACCCTGGTCGCCCTGCGCGCCAAGACCCAGCATGCCGAACGCCTCGTCGAGGCCGGCGTCACTGACAGCCCACATCAACTGACCTGAGCGGGCAAACCATTCTCAGACTCGCGCGGTCGGCCAGCGGCCTGTGGCCCGGCGCCGTGCACCGCCCATGCCAGCCGGGCTACTGGCCGGGCCGGTCGAAACCGCGGCAGCCGGCTGGAGCCTGCAAAGGGCAGCCTTCCAGATCACAAAGCCAACACCCGCCGCCGCACGAGACATCAACCGGGACCCCACCAAAGCTCTGAACCAGCGCCCCTGACAGTCGACTCAGGGCGACACGCGGATCGCCGGTGGCAGGCCGGCAACCGGATGCGAGGTGCCAGGAAGTACGACTCTCAGCAGATATACACTCAGAGTATATCTGCGGTGTATGGTCCTCTCATGAGTGTTCCTCTCACCCTGTTGGGGCTGCTGGAGCGCGAGCCGAGTCATGGCTACGACCTCAAGCGCGACTACGACACTTTCTTCAACCGCGGCAAGCCGCTGCCGTACGGGCAGGTCTATACGACTCTGGGCCGGCTCGCGCGGGACGGGAAGGTCATCGCCGGCGAGGCGGAGCCCGGCGTCGGCCCCGAGCGCAAGCGTTATGTGATCACCGAGGCGGGTGCGACGGAGTTCGAGACCTGGCTCTCCGAGCCGGTGGCACCCGAGCCCAATTTGCAGACGGTGCTGTTCTCCAAGGTCGTGCTGGCCCTGATGCTCGGCCGTGACGCCCAGCAGTACCTCGACACCCAGCGGGCCGCCCACCTGCAGCGGATGCACGAGCTGACGAAGCTGCGCCGCACCGGTCCGATCATCGACGCCCTGCTCGCCGACCACGGCCTGTTCCACCTGGAGGCCGACCTGCGATGGATCGAGCTGACCACGGCCCGGATGGATACGCTGGCAGCGGCGGTGCGCCCATGAGCGCCCTCATCGAGGCTCGCGACCTCACCCTCTCCTTCGGCGAGACCCCCGCCCTGCGCGGCGCCAGCCTGGCCATCGAGGCCGGCGAGGTGTTCGCAGTGATGGGCCCCAGCGGCTCGGGCAAGTCCACCCTGCTGCACTGCCTGGCCGGCATCCTCACCCCCGACTCGGGCGAGGTGCACTTCGACGGACGCCGCATCGACACCCTGAACGAGGCCGAGCGCAGCGCCCTGCGCCGCGACACCTTCGGCTTCGTCTTCCAGTTCGGCCAACTCGTCCCCGAGTTGACCGCGGAGGAGAACGTCGCCCTGCCACTGCTGTTCTCCGGCATGCGCAGGGCGGCCGCGCTCGCCGAGGCCCGGCCCTGGTTCGCCCGGCTGGGCCTGGACGGCCTGGAGCGGCGCCGCTCCGGGGAGTTGTCGGGCGGTCAGGCACAGCGGGTTGCGCTGGCCCGCGGCCTGGTGGCCCGGCCCAAGGTGCTGTTCGCCGACGAGCCGACCGGAGCGCTGGACTCGCTGACCGGCGAACAGGTGATGGACCTGATGGTGGACGCGGCCCACGCGGAGGGCACCACCATCGTCCTGGTGACCCACGAGCCCCGGGTCGCCGCGCACGCCGACCGGGAAGCCATCGTCCGGGACGGCAAGGCCAACCTGCTCACGACCGGGCGGATCGCCTCGTGATCGCCTTCGCGCTCCGCCTCGCGGTCAGCGGCGGCCGGGAAGCCATTGCCCGACTGGCCATGATCGCCGCCGCGGTCGCCATCGGCGTCGGACTGCTGCTGTCGACCTTCGCCAGCATGAACGCCGTCGAGCGGACGAACCAGCGCGAGGTGTGGCTCGACACCGGCGCCGCCAGCCGCACCGAGCGGGCCTCGGTGGACCCGCTGTGGTGGTGGCCGCACGGCGACTACTACGACGGCAAGTCCCTCACCGAGGTCGACGTCGCCGCGACCGGCCCGACCTCGCCCGTCCCGCCCGGTCTGACGCACCTGCCGGCGCCGGGCGAGTACTACGCCTCACCCGCGCTGGCGAAGCTGATCCGCGACACCCCGGCCGACCAGCTGGGCGACCGCTTCCCCGGGCGGCTCACCGGCACGATCGGCGATGTCGCCCTGGCCTCCCCGGACTCGCTGATGGCTGTCATCGGCCGTACCCCGGTCCAGATCAAGGGCGCACCAGGGGCGAGAGCGGTCACCACCATCGCCAGCAGCCGGCCGTCCACGTGCGACAACGCGTGCTGGGACAAGGCGGTGCGCGGCGACGCGCTGACGCTCATCTCCTCCGTGGTGGCCGGGGCCCTGATCTTCCCGGTGCTGATCTTCATCGCCACCGCGACCCGGCTGTCCGCCGCCACGCGCGAAGAGCGGTACGCGGCGATGCGGCTGGTCGGTGCCACTCCCCGGCAGGTGTCGCTGCTGTCGGCGGTGGAGTCCGCGCTGGCGGCGGCCGCCGGAACGGTGGTCGGCTTCGGGCTCTACACCGCGCTGCGCCCGCTGGTCGCCACCATCCCGCTCACCGGGCAACAGCGTTTCTTCCTTTCGGATCTGACGCTCAGCACCCCGCAGATCCTCGGTGTCGTCGTCGGCGTGCCGGTGGCGGCGGCGATCGCGGCGCGCCTCGCCCTGCGCCGGGTCACCATCTCACCGCTCGGCGTGAGTCGCCGGGTGACCCCGCGCCCGCCGCGCGCCTGGCGGCTGATCCCGCTGCTGGCTGGCCTGGCCGAACTGGCGTACTTCGTCTTCACCGGCCGCCGCCCGGCGACCGGAAACGGCCAGACGGCGGCCTACCTCCCCGGCTTCCTGGTGGTGATGCTGGGCCTGGTGATCGCCGGGCCCTGGCTGACCATGATCGTCGCCCGGGCGGTCGCCCGGCGCACCCGCCGACCGGCCGCCCTGATCGCTGTACGGCGGCTCGCCGACGACCCGAAGGCCGGCTTCCGCGCGGTCAGCGGCCTCGTCCTGGCCCTGTTCGTGACCACCGCCACCGTCAGCATCATCGGCACCATCAACGACTACCGCGGCACCCTGGGCGGCGACCGGCAGACCCGGACCGTCGTGGAGGCAGGCAGCGGAGGCGAGGCGCCGCTCGCCGGGGCCATCCCGACACGGCTGCTCACCGAGGTGCGCGCGATTTCGGGCGTGCGGGGCCTGGCAGTCGTCCACGCCAACCCCGACGGCGTCGGCACGGTAGCGAACCGGAGAGTGCACCCAGGCGATCCGCCGCCGGAGGCGCCGGCCCTGGTGACCTGCTCCGACCTGGCACAGACTCCCATGGTGGGCCGCTGCCCGGCGGGCGCGAGCGTCACGGCCCTCGACCTCTACGCGTTCGGTAGCCTGCAGTCGCACCCGGACCTGTCGTGGCCCGCCGCAGAGATCAGCACCGCAGCCGTCGCCAAACTGCCCGTACAACTGCTCTACGTGGCCTCCGACGGGTCGACGACCTCCATGGAACGCGTACGGACCCTGCTCACCACCGTCTACCCGCACCAACAGGTCCGCACGGTGGGCGACTGGGGCACCGACTTGCAGCAAGAGCTGGCCGGTTGGCGGCAACTGGCCGACGTGGTGCTGCTGACCACCCTGCCGATCGCAGGCTGCAGCCTGGCGGTGAGCGTGGTTGCGGGCCTGTCGGATCGCCGACGCCCGTTCGCGTTGCTGCGGCTCACCGGCGCGCCACTGCGATTGCTGCAGCGGGTGATCGGGCTGGAGAGCACACTGCCACTGCTCGCAGTGGCCGCGATCTCGATCGGTACGGCCTTCGCCGCCTCGGCCCTGTTCCTGAAATCGCAGATGCGCTACGACCTGGTGTCGCCCGGCGTGGCGTACTACGCGCTCGTCGCCCTCGGCCTGGTTGCCTCGCTGGGCATCATCGCCTCGACTCTCCCCCTACTCAAACGCATCACCGGCCCAGAGACCGCCCGCAACGGCTGACACGCCAACTCCCTGCTACGGCCCCGGACATCCCTGTCCATCCGTGTCCGGGGCTGATGGAGCTCTTCGCGACGCGACCACCCTTACCGGCGGCGGGAACCAAGGCCCGATCAAGGCCGCCCGCCACGTTCAGGAGGAGCGCCACCGTCTGGAGTGGCCGCGCGACGACGAGGCGAGGCAGACCCCTGCCGCGGGCCGATCGACTTCGACACCGGCATCGTCCGCATCAGGATCGGCCCGCAGGCAGCCGCCCCCGCGCAGCGACCTCGACGACCGACGCAAGGCCATGACGATGCCGCCCCACACCAGGTCCACGGGCTGCGAGCCCGGTTCCGACCAAGAAACCCATACTCGGGAGGATTCATGACCGTCACGCCGTCCAACAGCCGAAAACCGATGACCCGCCGTCGCATACTCGGGGCCGCGCTGACCGCTGGAATCGGGACTGCCCTGCCGCTCGGCGTCGCATCCCGCGCGTGGGCGGCTCCGACCGCCTCCGGCCCGACGCGACTCATCCTGCCACCGCCCACCGGACCGCACCCGGTGGGCATGGTGCCGCTCCACCTCATCGACACCTCACGCCTGGATCCCGTCGCTGGCCCGGGGCATCACCGTGAGTTGATGGCCGGCGTCTGGTACCCCGCCCGCAGGGCGGACGACCTGCCGCTTGCGCCCTGGATGGCCGAGGGCGCGTTGCGGGCGTTCCTGGCTGACGCCGGCTTCGCCCTCGACCCCGCCCTCGGCCCGCTCACCGCCGGGCACGTGGGCGCGCCCGTGCTCCGTACGGGGCACCGTCTGCCCGTCATCGTGTACTCGCACGGCGCGGGCAGCCACCGCGGCGACCACACCATCATGGTCCAGGAACTCGCCAGTCACGGCTACGCCGTGGTCACCGTCGACCACACCCACGACACGTTCACGGAGTTCCCTGACGGCCGCGTGGTCACCCCGGACGACGTCCCGATGTTCCCGAAGGACTACGCCGCGGACCTCCGGTTCCTGCTCGACTGCGTGGAGGAGCTCACCGCCGGCCGCAACCCCGACATCGACGGCACTCCACTGCCCCATGGCCTGCCCGGCGCCCTCGACCCGCAGTGCATCGGCGCCTTCGGCTGGTCAAAGGGCGGCACCGCCACCGCGCTCACCATGCTCGCCGACCCGCGCGTCAGAGCCGGGCTCAGCATCGACGGCCCGATGCAGCCGACCATCACCACCGACCTGGACCGGCCATTCATGATGATGACCGCCATCTTCACCCGGGCCGCCATGCCGGACGTCGCCAAGTTCTGGACCCACCTTCGCGGCTGGCGGCTCAACATCCAGGCCGACGGGGCCATTCACCAGTCATACGGCGACAACGCGACGCTGATCCCGCAGGCGGGCAAGATCCTCGGCATGACCGACCAGCAGATCCAGGACTGGATCGGCACCCTCGCCCCGACCCGATTGGTACGGATCCAACAGGCCTACCCGCTCGCATTCTTCGACCAGCACCTACGTCACCGCGGGAGGCATCTCCTCGACGGCCCGAGCGCGGCCTTCCCAGAGGTGAAGTTCCTTCCATGAAGCCGTGGACCGCGGCGCTCAGGTGGAGCATGGCTCACCGTTGGCGCCGTGCACCATCGAGATGCTCGCGGACGTGTCGGTCGGGACGGCCCAGGAGGAAGCAGATCCCGCCCACGACCGCCACCGCGGCCATCACCAGCAGCGTGATCCAGTCGAGGTTGAAGTATCCGCGCGGGCTGCTCAGCCCCGTCGGCGCCACCACGTTGACCAACATCGCCACCAGATACAAGGTGGCCAGCACGGTCACCGGCCAGCCCCAGCGGCCCAGACGGAAACGCCCGCCGGGAACCCAGCCCCGTGCCCGCGCCACGATCGCACCCACGACAGTGAGCAGGAAGGACAGGTAGATGCCGCTCACCCCGAAGGACACCAAAGAGACCAGGACGTTGGTGTTCGCCGGGTAGGTGATGAAACCGAGCTTGATGTCGTGACTCGGCGAGGCGAACTCCAACAGCACGAACAGCGCGGTCACCACCGCACCGACGAGCAGCGCGTTGACCGGCGTACGGAAACGGGAGTGAACCTTGGAAACCCACGCCGAACGAGGCAACGCGCCATCGCGCGCGTAAGAAAACATCAAGCGACTGCCCGCGCCCTGCACCGAACTGCCGCAGGAGAAGAACGCAAAGACGATCAGCAGCAACAACACGTCCTGCAGCCAACTCGGCAACTGACCCAAAACGAAGGGGACGCCGCCGCCTTTGACCGTCGCCGCGACCGGATTACTCGCCGGCATCGCCAGCAACAAAGCTGCGACCAAGACGAAGGACGCAACCCCGCCCCACAGCAAAGACAGCCGCATCGAACGCGGAACCTGCCGCCCAGCATCCGCGGTCTCCTCGGAAATGTCCCCCGCCGACTCGAAGCCGTAGAAGATGTAGACCGGGGCCAGCACCGAGATGAGCGCAGCACCCGTCACCCAGTTGCCGTGGAAGTCCAGCCCCAGCGGATTGGCCGCCGCATGCTGCACGTTCTGGGTGGAGAACAAAAAGCCCAGACCGTGGTGGAAACCGTGCACGGCCAGCACGATCGCGATACCGACCGTGCCGAAAAGCTCCACATACACACCGAATTGAGCCACCCGGCCCATCACCCGCGCACCGGTCACATTCAGCGCGGTCTGGACGACCAGCAGGGCCACGGTGACCACCAAAATCACCATGTGGGAAGCGGGGTCGAAGGTCCACCCGAACCAGTTGTGACCCAACGCCACAACGTAGCTGACCACGCCGGTGTCCACCGAAGCCACGGTGATCAGCAGGGCAATACCGTAGAACCAGCCCACGAACCAGCCATACCGGGAGCCGACGGAGAACTTGCCGTACTGATACAGGGCCCCGGCGACCGGATAGTGGCTGGCCAGTTCACCGAAGACCAGCGCGACCAGGAGCATCCCGGCCACCGGCAGCCAGGTCAGCCACACATACGCCGGACCGCCCGTGCCCACGCCGAGCACGAACAGGGAGTAGATCCCCACCATCGGCGACAGATAGGTGAAAGCCACGGAGAAATTAGCGAAGAGCCCCAACACACGACTGAGTTGGGGCTTGTAGCCCAGACTTTCCAATCTGGCGTCATCGCTCAGCGGGTTGCCGGCGTCCACCGGCGTGGGTGCAGACATGACAGATGACCTCAAGGGAGAAGGGCGGCACGGATCGCCCGCACAGCGGATCGAGGCTGCGGGTGGGGGACGACTGTAAGGCTTCGACGTTCGATCATGAAGTAAACGGAACGTCTTTTCTTCAGCCGCGACTGGACGAAACGTCGCCGCCACTCCGCGCAGCACCACAAAAATCTGCCGGCCTCAGGCGGACGGATGCAGGCCGGCGTATGCCCGCTCCACCTGCGGCGCCCCCGCCCGGCCAGCTGCACGTGGGTCTGCTCGGTTCGGGAGAAACCGAACCGCAGCAACCCAACTCCCGTCAGGCGGCGGTGTCGAGGACGACCACCTTCCCGTCGGCCTGCCGCCGGTACAGTCTCCGCCGCAAGCTGCCCGAGCGGTGACGTCCATCGGCTGGCATCGGGCGCTTATCGTGGCGTGACCACGCCCTCCGAGGACGCAGCCGAGCCGGTCCCGGTGCGGGTTGTGCTGCCCGCCGATCCGGTGCTGGGGCATCCGGGACAGGAGGTCGTCGCGCGGCTGTGGAGGCGACGGCCGACTGAGGCGGGCTGGCTGTACTTGGTGGGGCTGCCGTCGTACCGGGGCCTCGAGGACGGCGGGGTGCAGCCAGCGGAATACCGGGGGTGGGTGCACGCCCCGGATCACGTGCGGCCGATCGACGGCATCGACTACGACCAGGTCGTCACCGAGAAGCTGGAGAAGACGCCGCAGTCGGTGGTCCGCGAGGTCCTCGGGGAGCGCCGGCCTTCGGGATGGGTGCTGCAGAAGCTGCGCGACCGCCGTGGCCCGGCACGATCCGTCCTGCACGCAGCGGACTGCGAGGAAGCACCCCAAGGCGCGCCGCCGCTGCTCGATGTGGACCGCGCCCTGGACGCGGCAGAACACCCGGGCACCCGGCTGTGCGCCCTGTGCGGGGCCGCGCAGGAGCTCACGCCGATGCTTCGCGGCTTCGACCACATCACCGACGTCTACTCCAGCGACTGCTGACCCCGGCCGCCGCACCATCGGCGGCCCGTCCGGCGCGGCGGGGGGAGCCTCGCGAGCAGCCGGCGCGGGACGCCAGCACGCTGACCTGCCGTGGTCGGGCTCATGGTCGGGATGGTCGACGTCGTGGTCGGGCCCATGGTCGGGGCTGTGGTTAGGGGCTGGCGCCGGTCCAGTCGAAGCGGCCCGGGTCGCCGGGGCGCGGGTCGTACAGCGCGCGGCCGCCGGGACCGAACTGCCCGAGCTCTGTCTGGAGGGAGACGCCGGTGTCGATTTCGTCCTGCGTGCAGCCCGAGACGTCCAGCAGCAGCCCGTCCAGCGGTCCCCCGACCAGTTTGACGTACGTCTGGCCCGGACGCGGGCTCGCGTGGCCGGGGTCGGTGCCGTAGACCCGGCCGCGCAGCAGCTGTTCGTCGTCGTTGTCCATGCTCTCCAGCCTTACAGCCGCCACCGACAACGCTGGCAGGACGGCGGGCCTGGCCCCGGGGTGCACCCGCGGTGCGGGCGCGAGACCTAGACGGCGATCGTCGGTGCGGTCACCAGCGCCCTGGCCCTTCCCCACAGCCTGCTGCTGGGAGGCTGCGATGTCGACGAACGGCGTGCGGCGACCCTGTGGCCTCCTCGGAAGCGAGCCAGGGTCGCGCTCGACCGCGGCGACATCGGTTGGCTGGGCCGCATCGCGCCCTGGCGTGCGCGTTCGAGGGGCACGCCAGGGGAGGCATGGGAACACCGGACAGATCTCCGTGCATGCGCGGGTCAGCGCCCTGCGGGCTGCGGATGTCCGTCCTCCGGTGCCGAGTAGGTGAGGCCGTCGTACGGTGTCGGCTGTGCGGAACCAGGGTTCCGTGGGGTGGGCTCGAAGCGAGGCGACGCGGTGCCCGTTGGGGCTTGCAGGCTGCCGTAGCGCTCCATGCGCTGCCATCGCAGGCGTGAGCCCGACAAGGCGGTGAACACGGACTGGATCACCACCAGGTACATCAGCTGACGATAGACGAACTGCTGCAGTGGCAGGCTCCACAGCGGACCAGGGCGTTCCCCGTCCAGGCGGAACGCGTACAAGCCCATCAGGAGTTGCAGCAGCAGGAAGGCCAGCCACAGCCCGATGATGCGGACAGGGTCGAGGAAAACCAGCCCGTACACGGCGAAGATGTCCACCACGGGTGCGAGCAGCGGCAGCAGTACCTGGAAGAGCAGCAGATAGACCAGGCCCCGGCGGCCCAGTTTTCCGGACGCGCCGCGCTGCACCAACGCACCGCGGTGCTTCCACATCGCCTGCAGGGTGCCGTAGCACCAGCGATAGCGCTGCCGCCACAGGGCGTTCAGTGACGCGGGCGCCTCGGTCCAGGCCACCGCGCCCTCCTCGTAGATCACGCGCCAGCCCGCGCGGCACAGCGCCATGGTGAGGTCGGTGTCCTCGGCGAGGGTGACGTCGCTGACACCGCCGAGGTCCAGCAGCGCCCGGCGGCGGAACGCGCCGACCGCTCCGGGAACGGTCGGCATGCATTCGGCGAGGTCGAACAGGCGGCGGTCGAGGTTGAACCCGACCACGTACTCGATGTGCTGCCACCGGCCCAGCAGACCACGGCGGTTGACGACCTTGGCGTTGCCCGAGACAGCGCCCACGCGGGGGTCGGCGAAGGGCTGAACGATCGTGCGGACGGTGCCGGGTTCGAAGACCGTGTCACCGTCGACCATGACCACCAGGTCGCAGGTGGCTGCCGCAAGTCCGGTGTTGAGTGCTGCGGGTTTGCCCGCGTTCTGCTGCCGGATCACCCGCACTCCTGGCAGGTGGAGCGACTCCACCAGGTCGGCGGTGCCGTCGGTCGAACCGTCGTCGACCACGATGATCTCGACCGGATGGTCCGAGGCGAGCAGTGAGCGCACGGCCGCCTCGATCCCGGCGCTCTCGTTGTACGCGGGGACGATGACGCTTACCGGATCGGTCACCGGCGGCCCCCAGGACCGGCCCCGCTGACCGGTCCGCAGGCGCCGGTGCCGCCGGGCGGCGATCAGCACCACCACCGCGCGCAGCACGCTGACCGCTCCGGCCGCGTACATCAGCACGCCCAGGAGCCACACGGCCCAGTCGCCGCCCTGCAGCAGCTTGATGAGGGCCAGGCCCTGCAGACGGTCGCCGAGCCCGGCGGGCTGGACGGGTGCGGCCATGCCGACCGCGTCGGAGACGGTCGCGAAGTGGAAACCCTGTCCCTTGATCCGGGGGATCAGGGTGTTCAGCGCGGCGACGGTCTGGGACCGGTCACCGCCGGCGTCGTGCATCAGCAGGATCTGCCCGGTGTGACCGTGCGGCGTCGCGTTCGCGAGGATGCGGTCGGTACCGGGGCGCTGCCAGTCCTCGGCGTCCTGGGTGGAGAGCACCGTGACATAGCCTGCCGCATCGGCCTGCTTCAGAACGGACCAGTCGGCGTCGTCCAGCGCGTCGTTCTCCGAGGAGTACGGCGGTCTGAGCAGCGCGGTGGTGACCCCCGCGGCGCCGGCCACCGCAAGCTGCGTCTCGCGCAGCTCCAGGGAACGCTGCCAGGGGGCGAGGCGGGCCAGGTCGGGATGGGTGAAGGTGTGGATGCCGAGCTGATTGCCGTCGGCGACGATCCGGCGCACCAGTTCCGGGTGGGCGACGACCTGGGTTCCGACGACGAAGAAGGTCGCGTGCACGTGGTTGCGGCGCAGCACGTCCAGGACCCGTGGCGTCCAGGTGGGGTCCGGGCCGTCGTCGAAGGTCAACGCGATGGTGCGGGCCTTCACCCGGGCGGTGTGCGCGGAGGTGGCGGCGTTCGCGATCACAGGGCCGCCGTGGGCCACCTGACCGGGCACCATGTCGTCCCGGCCACGGGCGCCGGCCACGTCGTCCGAGGTGATACCGAACATGTGGTGGGTGTAACCCTGCAGCAGCAGTGCCGCAGACAGAGTCACCGCGAGCGCGCTCAGCAGCAGCCAATGGGCGCGGGGGGTGATCTGGCGGGTGCGGCTGCTGCCACGAGAAGGGGCGTTGCGGCGTCGGAGGCTGGTCACGTCAGGGGCCTTGGATCACTTCACGGGTTTGTGGGACGCACCGAGCGCGCGGCCCTTGGAACTGGGATGTGAGGCGGGAGCGGCGGTCGTGGGGGCGGCCGTCGGGGCTGAGAGCGAGGTCGAGGTCGCAGACGCGACGCCGGTGGGCGCCGCGGTAGGCACGGGTGCGGCCGCGGAGGTGGCCGAGGCTGTCGGCCGCTCGGTGGAACCGGGGCTCCTCTGCGCCGTCGTCGAGCGGGCGTCCTTCTGCGCCGCCGCTGGTCGCACGCTCCCTGCGGAGTGGCCGGTGCCGCGGGAGGGATCGGGCGCGGACGCGTGGGGAGTGGTCGGGTGGGTGGAGTCCGGCCGCGGGACGAACGGGGCGCTGAAGGTGGGGCCACCGAGCAGGGTGCTGATCAGCAGAGCAACGTAGCCGCCTGCGGGGATCACCAGCAGTTGGGCGGCGCGCAGCACGCGGCGCTGGCGTCGCCCCGTCGCATCGACGAAGACGGGCCGCGCCGACTCGCTCTTCGGCGCGTCCGGTCCCGGTGCAAAAGGGCTGGGCGCATCGGGTTCTGCATGCGGCACGCTAAGGACGTCACCGTGAGGCCCCTCCCACGCCGTCCCGGCGGGGCCCGGTCCATCGGCGTGGGAATCCGTGGCGAGGACGTAGAGATGCGGCCAGGTGGCGTAGGGATCCGTTCCCGCGACATGGGCATTGCCCGTCGGGTACGTCTCCCCCGTGACTTGTTCCAGGGCCCAGGGCATCGTGGCGGTGTCGGTAGATGCGCTGCCGCCGTGCTCGTAGCCGTAGGCATATGTGTATCCGGCACCGCCGTACGGATCCTCGCCGTAGGCTCTGCCGTTTTCGTCTGTCGACTGCACGAGTCGTGCTCCTTCTCCTGGCCGACCGACACAGTCGTCCGCTTGGAAAGAGCGAACTCGGCCTGAAGTGTTACACCTGAGCCTTGCACCACAGAGCGAATCGACTGAAAGGGATGAACCGGTCAGCAAGGGAACCGGCAGGACGCCAACACGAGACCCGCCGCGGCTGCACCGGACACCAGCGGCTGGCCAGTGAGCAGCTGCTGATCGACTTCGCGGCGGCCATCGGTGCCGACGAGAAGGCCACCCGGGCCCTGCTGGACGGTCGCGCGCGGATCCTGGCCGGGCCGCCTGGGCCGCTGTCCTCCTACCCGTGCGCGATGTACGAGTGGGTCGAGGGGCGGCGCCAGGATGACCAGGCCGCCCAGTCGTGGCTCGTTGAGCCCGAACTCGACTGGTACGACCAGCAGCTGCGTGACGCGGAAGAGGCCGAGCACCGGCGGAGGGTCGCCTGGGTCGACTCTCTCACCTGCGAAGTCCCGTCTTCGTGGCAGTGAGCCAACTGGGGATGTACCGACTCATGACAGCCGCGAGGCCGCGAAATACCACCGCCGTGTCAGTGGCAAGCCCCGACCACGGGCCCACGACCAGGAGGAACACCGTCCTCCCGCTCAACTGTGACTGACACGCTCTCACTGACACGAAGCCGACACGTCGCAATCTGGACAGCCGCCGGGAGTCCGGCTCGTGGTTGCCGGTCACATCACTGGCACGCCGTCCCGGAGATATGACCTCGACCGCGCCCCCGTGCACGCCGGCTGACTACTGCTGGGCAGCATGCAGGCGGCGATGTGCCCCCTGTATCAGCGGCGGATGGCGACGACTTCGACCTCCGTGTTCATCGCGCGCAGCCGCCTGACTGCTTGGAGAACGTAGCGGGCCTGGACGGTGTGGCTCTTGCCCAAGGCCCGGGTGATGGGGCTGGTGCCGGCGTAGTTCTTGCGGGCCTTGGCGTTGGCGTAGCGGACGGGGTCGTCTCCGAATTCGGCGAGTACCCGGGCACCGGTGTGCTCACCTGCTGGCGGCTACGGCACCGAGTCTCTCCGACTTGGCAGCTCCCATTAGGGGCTGTCGCCAGCCCAGTCGAAGCGGCCTGGGTCGCCGGGGCACGGGTCGTACAGCGCGCGGCCGCCGGGACCGAACTGCCCGAGCTCACACGGTCAAAACAACCAGACGCCAAGTGCGGCGATGGCAAGGCCGATCGTGAGGATCACCGGCCCGACCGCGTGACCGGCCCAGGTCCTACGACCTTCGAGGCGCCCCATGCCGATGGACACGGCCCCACCGGCAATGACGATCGCGCACCCGGCGATCACGACGAGCGCCGCGAAGAAGGGGCCCCAACCTGGGTCGTAGTTCGGGTTGTTGTGTGCGACCCCAGCCAGGATCACGTCCCCGAGCTCACCGCGCACGGATCACTCACCCGCTTTCTCGACGCCCTGGGCCAGGTTCTGGAAATCCGACTCGATACCGGAGCCCGCCGCGTAGACCGCCGTGTTGAGGCCGGTGCTGACGGAGTCCTTGTACGCGGCGTCGGCGAGCTTGCCCCTGTCGCTGAGGTTTTCGCCGCCGAAGCTGCCGTCTTCCTCCATGTGATGGAAGTGGGCGTCGGCGGCGGCGTTTCCGACCGCTCCGGTCACAGCGTTCGTCGCCACGTCCCACCCGATGGTCGCGCCGTCCTGGTGGTTCCACAGGTCAGCCGTGAGGCCCCCGCTGATGTTGCCCAGCGAGCCGTTGACCGCGCTGCCGACCCGGCCCTCGCCGCCGAGGACCTTGCCGACCGCGCCCGTCAGGTGGGCGCCCTCGGCCAGCGCCGCGCCGCCTGTCGTGAATGCGGCCGTGCCCAGTGCTTCCTCGCCAGCGGTGGAGAAGTCCTGGCCCACCGTGATCGGCTGCCCATTGAGCGCCTGGTTGAGCATCATGCTGCCCGAGTCCGCCACGAAGTTCGTGGCGAAGCTCTCAGCGCCCTTGGTGAGGAACTTCGCACTGAACTCAGCCACCTTGGAAAGGACCCTGGCCAGCGCCGCCGCCTCTTCCTCGGTGAGCGTGCCGAACCGCTCCAGCAGGTCCGCCACCTTCTCAGCCGCCGACGTGAACAGCTTCACCAGGTCGACGATCCTGCTGATCCGTGCGGCCACGGCCGTGTTCGCGACGAGATCGGAGAGGAAGCCGGTGAAGAAGGACAGCGCCGCGCCGGCCACCTCCATCTCGGCGATCTCGACGCAGATGTCGATGATCTCCTCGTTGATCTGGTCGATCTCGTCGGCGTACGCCCGCAGCCCGCCGGCCACCTGGTGGAAGTTGCGCGCGACGTCGCCGATGACCTGCCTCTGTTCCTGCCAGTGCTCCTCGAAGGCGTCGCGGGCGTCCCCGTGCCAACCCTGCTTGTCGACCCCCGCGATCGCCACATCGAGAGTGTGGACGACCTCGGTCAACTCGGTGCCCATGGTGTCCCAGGCACGGGCGATCGCCCGGAGGCTCCCGCCGTCACCACCAGGAAGCTCCACCCCGCACGCCTCAAGGATCTCCAGGACCTTGCCGTCGATCCAACTGTTGACGCTCACGCCGGACCACCTGCCGGCCCGGTCGCGGCGTGGAGGAGACCGACGGCAGCCTGGTCGGAAGCCTTGTAGTTGGCGGCGTTGACGCGCAGCCGGTCGCCGTCGCTGCCGAGCACCCCGGGGAGGTGCCCGAGCGCCTTGACGGTACTGGACAGCAACTGCTGGTACTTCTCCGCCGCGCCGTCGCAGGCACCGAGCAGGCCGAAGGCCTCCCCGATCCCGGACGCGGTCGCCGCGAAGGCGTCGATCGGCCCGGCCAGGCTCTTCGCTTCCCTGTCGAACTTCCCAGCAAGGTCAGTCAGCGTGTCGGGGTCGACACCGAACTGGCTCATCCCGCTCCCCCGTCGTCGAGTACATGGACACACCAGCAGTACTGGAGGCAGTGATCCGCCGGGAAGGGCCGTTTGCAGGTTCAAGACGCGATGATGTCGCGCGCTTTGCAGAAGATCCACCATCTCGAAGTTCCTACCGAAGCTGAACTGGTGATGTCGGGCACCCGGGGCTGCCGGCAGAACGACGGCGGTCTGTAATCGTCGAGGGGCATGGCCGCAGGGGCCCGCGCCGGCCGGGCCGCCGCAGAGGTGCTGTGCGATGGAGTGTCGGGGGCTGCGGTTAGGGTCTGCGCCATGACGCAGATGTTCGATGTTCGACGAGGCCTGGAGCATGCACGCGCAGACCGCGAGGCCGCCTGGCGGTTCATACGAGACTTCGCGCACGCATGGGTAGAGCCGCTTGCCGACAGCGACGGCTTCACCGAGGAGGACCTCGCAGCTGCAGAGGAACGTCTCGGCGTAAGCCTGCCGACCGCTCTCGGCGAGATGTACCGGCTGCTCGGACGGCGCCAGGATCTGACGAGCAACCACGATCGGCTGCTGCACCCGAGCCAGCTCTACATCGACGCCCACGGGCGGACGCTCGTCTTCCGGGAGGAGAACCAGGGAGCCTGTTCCTGGGGTGTACTGCTCAACGATCTCGACCAGGCTGATCCAGGGGTTCATGTGCTGTCGGACTTGGCCGACCGGCACGCCCAACGGTGGGAACCGTGGATGGACCGCCTGTCGTGGATGGCCATCGAGATGGTGCTGGCGGAGTCCCTGCACGCACCGCAACACCTGAGCGACTTCCTGTACGAGCCCGACCCCGAATACACGCGGATCCTCGAAGAGAGCTGCGAGCCGCTGCCGTTTCCGACCTATCCGGCCAGGGGTTTCGAGGGCACCCGCTGGTTCCTCGGCGCAGATGTGTTGCTGCGGGATGAAGAGGGCTGCGTGCCTGTAAGGGCACGGACCGAGGAAGCACTGGAAGCAGTCCGAGCCTTGCTCCCGGGGGACTGGCTCAACGGATAGTCGTTGAACGAGGCCTGCGGTCCGGCACTCACGTTTCGAAGGCGAGCCCGGTGCCCGCGAGGCAACCGTCGATCACCTCGGGGCGGTACTGCAGCATCTTGAGCTTGCGCTGCACCGCCCGGATGATCTGCCCCAGGTCGGCCGCGGCAAGGTTGCCTATGTCCCGCTTGACCAGCGACCAGACACCTTCCTGCGGGTATCCGGGGCGTAGGTGGGCAGCTGGAACACCGTGAGCCACTCGGCGTTCGAGTCGATGAAGGCTTTCATGCCAGCGGTCAGATGGAGGCGGACGTTGTCCCAGACAAGCACGATCGGGCCGCCGAGCTGGATGCGGGCTCTGACGATGAGGTCGCGGAAGTCGCGCCAGCCGAAGCCCTTCGGCTTAGCAGTAGAGTCCGCGCAGATCGCATCTATGACGATCTTCATTCGGTGATCGCCCCTCGGAGGGCTGGCCTGCTGCCCTCGCCGTCAGCCGTCAGCGCGCGTCGTGGGGCTCGGTGTCCTCCGCGGTGTCGATTGAGGGCTCGGGGGCCAGTCGGCCGGCCACCACTACGCCGTACATCACGTGGTCGAGTGCGATCACCATTCGCCACAGCACCTCCCGGTGCTTGACCCGCTCGATGCCGAGCATGGGACCGATGCCCATTTCGAAACCAAGCCAGATGGCAACGCCATAGGCAGCGCCGGCGCCCGGGAAGCGGCGGACCCGCTCGGGCAGCAAACCGAAGACCATGCCGCCGCCGGCACCGTACGCCCAATGGAACAGTTCGGTGACAGCTTGCCGATGGTGCTCCTCCAGGCGGCCGAAGGCAGCGGGCGCGTGCTTCTCCACGATCGCCTCCGGCGGAGTCTGCTCCTCGGGAGCGAAGCCGGACGTCACCGTACGGATGCCGCTCATCGCCATGGCTGCCACAAGCCCCCGTGCCCCCGCCCGGCTGATCGACGGCCAGTTCAGCATGCGTCCGGACACGTCGTCCTCCTTCTCACCCTGGCGAGGGTGGCGTCCGGCTCGGTCGGCCTCACGTCGCTGGCCGCTACCGTGAGGCAGAGCCGACCTGAGGAATCCTGCTCCCTTCCGCGAGCCACTCCTTCAGCCTGCCCCGGTACAGGCCCCTCCGCGAGCTGCCAGGCCCCCTCGTGCCGTACCCGCATCGTGACCCTCTGCAACCGACCGCAACAAGTGGACCAGAACCCGTCAGATTCCCCACGTACGGCCTAGTTGCGGCGTCACTCGGCGTATGCGCCAAACGTTCCGCCTTGTGGCCGGCACGCATCTGATCGCCTGATGGAAGACGGGGCTATCTATCCTCGCCCTTAACCTCCAGCGCTCCTCGCGCCAGGCCGATGCACGTGACGTAGGCTTCCCGGAAGTCCCGGTAGCCAGCGCTGTACTCGTCCCGCCGCTCGGGACTGTCGTCACCCATGAGCGCCTTGAGCAGCGGCTGTAGGCGCCGCGCCATACCCCGCACGTCATCCGCCGCGGCGGAGACCTCGGCAGGACCGTCGAGCCGGACCTCGTGCATGGCCCTGTTCATGTCCCCGATGGCTGGGCCGATGCGCTCGTACATCTGCTTGAGGATCCGGTCCTTGCTCCCACGGTCGCGCGCCGCGTCGACGTCATCCATCTGCCATGTGACCGCGGAGAACGCGTGCGCAGCTCATCATCTCCCGATAGGCGGAGGCCGCCGGTCCCGCTGCTCACGAAGGGCCGCATCGCCGGCCCAAGGGACAGCCCGTGCTCGTAGCGGGCTAGGAATGCGCGCTCGGCTTCGGAGAGGCGGCGGGGGCGACCGGTGTCCAGGTTGCGCGACGATTGCGGTCGTCGCCTCTGCGTACAGGTGATCGGCGTCGCGAATCTCATAGGCGAGGTCGAACGTGGCGGTCGCGTTCTTGGCGACCCAGACGGGCACATCGAGGGTTCGTCGCGGTAGTGCAGGGGGCTCGGTATTCGACGGCAGAGCGGGATACGGCGAACGCGTTCTGCCGGCGCCCCTCTTCATCGGCGGGAGCACTTCCCGGATCGTCCGGGTACGTGCTTCCTCCATGTACCGGAGAAATACTGCGCTCCGGTACGGCCTTTCTCGTCGAGGATCTCCGCCAGCACACGGTCCTGCCCGTCCTGCGCCGCGTGGACGCGCGCCGGGCCATCAGGGCCTGCCCGACCAGCACACCCGCCTGCCCAGGGCACCGGGGGTCCGCAAGCAACTCTGAGTCTTCGCCATCTTCGAACATGCAGGTCGGAGGCTCTGGCGTGGCGCTCGCTCGGGATACTCATGCTGATCTCGGGTGGGAGTCTGCGATCTTGATTATCCGTCATGTCATCGGTCGAGGCTGTCACATTTGGGTCATTGAACCCAACCGAGCCAAGCCGGGTTGTTAAGGTCAAACAGCCGCTCGCGGCGGCGCGGCTCGAAAGGGCACATCAGCCCCCAGCGTCATCTCCCGGTGCGGTACGCTCTCGCGGCCCACGGCCGGTGACGGCGTCCGTGAGGGGCGCAGCCAGGTCTCCGTTGTATGTAGTGTGCGGAAATGACAAGAAGCGAGCGGCTCGCGGAGCAACTGGACTGGTACTGGCGGAAGAACCTGCGGCCGCGGCTGGACGGTCTTACCGATGAGGAGTACTTCTGGGAGCCGGTGCGCGGCTGCTGGAGCATCCGCCCACGTGGCACGTCGGCCGCACCGATGTCGGAAGGTTCGGGGGAATGGACGATGGACTTCACGTCCCCTGCCCCGGTGCCGGCGCCGGTGACCACGATTGCCTGGCGGCTGGCGCACATCATCGTCTCGTGCCTGGGCTATCGGGTCGGATGGTACTTCGGCGGCCAGGACGTCGACTCCGAGACATTCGCCTACGCGGGGACCGCTGACGAGGCGCTGAAACAGCTCGATGAGATGTATGGGAGATGGAACGCGGGGGTCCGCGAGCTCTCGGACGCTGACCTGGAGAATCCGCCCACGGTGGGTCCCGAGCGGTTTCCCATGGAGAACAGGGTCCTGCACGTCAACAGGGAGCTGATCCATCACGGCGCCGAGATTTCCCTGCTGCGCGACCTCTACCGCTGGCAGGACGGAGCCGTACCGCGCCGAATATGACTTTCCGGTAACCGGCGATCGAGCTTCGGAAGCGCGCCCCCTCGACCCAGGCGGCACACCGCGCCCGCGCCCATCAGCCGGGCCGTTCGTCGCCTCCCCGGCCCGCCGCTCGGGCGAGCGCATAGGCGGCCGAAGACACCACGGCCCAGGCGGCCGTCGCGGCCACGAGCCCCGGCCACGCCGAGTGGTGGCGCACGAGAACCGTGACGACGACGGCGAACGCCAGGAGGCCCAAGGTGCCCAGAGCAGCCCCGCGGGCATCGTCGCGGGCGCGCCGCAGGCCCTCCTCCTCGGCGACGAGGGTCACACTGGCCAGCAGGATGGCCGGGAAGGCGAGGAAGACGCCGCCGACGAACGGTCCCAGCAGCGCTGACACGACGGCCGCGAGGAGGAAGACGCCCGCACCGAAGCCGAAGCGGAGAAGCATGTCCTTGCGCGGCGTGCGGGCGGCCGCCCGCCACTCGACCCGCACCCGGTCGGTGTCCTCCTCGCCGTTCCCGGGGCCTGCCGCCCCCCTCACGGCGCGACCGCGAAGGCGATGACGGCTGCAGCCGCGCACCACACGAGGAGTGCCGCCGCAGACCCGCGCAGGGACCCGAACCGGGCGAGAGCCGGGACGTCGACGAGGCAGTAGGCGGTGAAGGCCGCTGCCCCGGCGATCATGCCCCGTGCCGCGGTCGCCGCGTCCGCGTTGCCCTTGAACACCACCGTCAGGATCAGCCCGCCCAGCGCCACCGAGGGGGCCGCGGCGAAGATCCCGGCCAGCCGCTTGGGCCGGATGGTCTCCGCCAGCAGCGCGAAACCCACCACGAACAGGCCGCCGATGAGCGCCTTCAGGACGAACTCAAGGAGGTTCTGCATCCCCACAGCCTCAGCACGAAGCGACCTCCAGACAACGACCCACGCCGGGATCCGGGCACCGGCCGTCACGGCGGCAGCAGGGTCCCCAACGGTCCAAGGTCCGCCTTGACGTCGGCCAGGGTCAGGCCGTAGCTGCTCGCACAGTTCGGCCATGCGGTCGTGCAGCAGCATCAGGGTCAGGCCGGTGAGGCTGAAGGGTTTGACGAGGTAGTCGTCGGCTCCGCCTGTCCAGGCCGGCCGACGCCCCTACTGGTAGGCGCCGCTGGGCTGTGGTCCGCGCCTGCTCATTGGCTGGTTGTGGTGCGGTGGGGGGACCCGCCACCATAGGGGATCCTCCCGTGGCGACGGCTCGGATGCGGAACTGTCGGGCGGCGGATCGCGATCAGGGCGGCGTCGTCGTCGAGGCGTCCGCCGGCATGGGCGAGAAGATCGCGCCGGATGTGATGCAGAAGCGTCTCGGGGCTGACGTCGCTCCACTGGGCTGCCCGTTGCGTGAACGGGTAGAACCCGCCAGCAGGGTCGCGGGCTTCGATGACGCCGTCGGTATACAGCAGGAGGATGTCCCCGGGCTCGAAGGAGAACACATCGAGGGTGTAGTCCTCCGGCCCAGAGCAGCCGACCCCCAGCGGGGGCGCGGGGTGCACGAGAACGGTGATCGCTTCGCCCGGTCTGAGCAGCAGTGGCGGAGGGTGGCCGCAGCTGGTCAGCCGGGTGATGGGGTCCTCGTCGGGGATCTCCAGCAGCAAGGTGGTGGCGAAACGTTCCCCGGCCTCGTCCTCCGGTTCGAAGTCGTTCAGGTAACGAGCGACGCTCCGTTCCAGCCCAGCGGCCAGCGCCGACAGCGTGGTGTGCTGGTGGGCGGCCTCGCGAAAGGCGCCGAGCAGCAGGGCGGCCTCACCGATGGCGGGCAGGCCCTTGCCCCGCACGTCACCGATCATCACGCGGGTCCCGTGCTCGGTGCGGGTGGCCGCGTACAGATCGCCGCCGATCTGGGCCTCGTCCTCGGCCGCCAGATACAGGCAGGCGATCTGCAGCGGCCCGATCCGGTCCGGCAGCGGCCACAGCAGGACATGCTGCGCGGCCTCGGACACCGACCGCACCTGGGCCAATTGCCGACTTCGCCGCTCGCGCACCGCACTCAAGAACACGACCAAAACCGACAGCACCGCGATGGTGACCAACTGCACCATGTGGTTCGTTGTGGTAAGCCCGCCGTGAAACACGCCAATGACCGCCTGGGCCGCCAACGCCAGAACTCCGATGAAGCCGGTCAGCCGGGGACCGGCGCACGCGGCAGTGATCGCGGGCGCGATGACCAGCGCCGGTCCCAGATGGACATCTGCGGGAGCGCGGATGTCCACCACAGTGATCACCAGGATGAGCACAACGGGGATCGCCAGCAGCGCATGGCTGGACTGCCATGGCTGCCCCAGACCGCCACAGGGCTGGGCTGCCACGTCTCCACCCTGCACCCCCTCGGGGGCAGCGGCGAGCCCGGACATCAAGACGGCATCCCCCACCAAATACCTCAGCCTCGCCAAGTCAAGCGCTCACTCGCCAGGTGAAGCACCAAGTCACAGGTGGTCCGGGGCTCGCGGCTGCCCGGGGCGCCCACAGGTCGAAGCCGAGGTGCTCGGTGTGAAGCGCACCCCTGCACACTGCCGACGCGGCGGCTCGTCGTAGATCGTTACCAGGGCCGCACGCATGCTCTGGGGCGTGGTGCCGGGCAGGACTGCCGCAGGACCTTGAACCCTCCGCCTACTTGGACGCGCCGTCTTCTACGTCGTGCCGTCGGCGCGCCGCTGGCACCACGGAAAGTAATCATCCTCGCAGCCGACGGGTCCCGGATTGCTCACAGCCAGCCGACACAGCCACCGCTCACAAAGCGCGCATTCCGGCGTTCCCGCAGGCCGCAGCGCTAATGATCAATAGGAACCTACAGCCGGAGTTGTACGGGCGACTCCAGACGTCCCCATGCCGGCCCGCCGCGGCGGCCATGACGGGCAGGCACAAGAACGGATCTGGCGCTCCTCGGGGCGACACGTGGATGGCGCCATTCGACGTTTTCGAACATATTTTTGGTTATGGTGGAACCCTGGTGGGACACGGTCAGGGGAGGGACACAAACGAGAGGCAGGAGGTGCGCAGCGGTGGATTTAGTCATCTGCACGTCGCCTCCGGTTACTCCGCCCGCTACGGCGCTTCCCTCCCCGATGCCCTCGTGCAGCGTGCTGCAGAGCGTGGGATGACGACGCTCGCGCTGACCGACCGGGACACCGTCGCGGGCACGGTCCGCTTCGCCAAGGCCGCCGGCATCCGCCCCGTCTTCGGCGTCGACGTCGCCGTCGCCCCCGTCCGCCCGCCTGACCTGGCTGCCGGTCGGCCGCGTACACCCGTACGCGGTGGCGCCCACGTGATGGAGCCGCCGCTGCGGATCACCCTGCTCGCGCAGACCCCGGCCGGGTGGGCGCGGCTGTACCGCCTCGTGTCCGCCGCGCACGCCGAGAGGAACGGAGGGCTGCCGGGTCGTGTCCTGGCCGGTCCTCCGCGAGTTCGCCGACACCGACCTGGAGATCCTGCTCGGTCCCGCCTCCGAACCGGTCCGGGCCCTGTCCGCCGGCCGTCCTGACGTCTCCGAGCATCTGCTCGCGCCATGCCGGGAGCTCGCGGGAGAGCGGCTACGGCTGGAGGCCGTGGATCTGGGCGGGCAGCACCGGTGCGGGTTCGCTGCGGCTGGCCGCGCGCACAACGGGCCTGGCCGACGAGCTCGGGTGCCCGTGGTGGTGTCGAACGCGGTCCGCTACGCCGACCCCGACCAGCACCGGTTGGCCGATGTACTCGATGCGGCGCGGCTGCTGCGGCCGATCGACCGCCGGGCACCTGGACGGCGGCGAACGCTGGCTGAAGGGCCCGGCCGCCATGACGGCGGCCGCCGAGCGGATCGCCCAGGCCATCGGCGACGACCCCGCCCGGGCCGTACGCCTGCTGGCCGAGACCGACTCCACCGGCCAGTCCTGCACCCTCACCCCGGCCGATCTCGGGCTGGGACAGACACACTTCCCCGAGCCGTCCGTCGTGGGCGCCGCCGGCGAGCCGGGGGCGGCGATGCGGCTGCTGCGGCAGCGGTGTGAGACCGGGATGGTCGCCCGCGGCCTGGACCGGGACGAGCGTGCCGTCCGACAGCTCGACTACAAGCTGCAGTGCATCGGCCGCCTCTCGCACGAGGGGTACTACCTGGCCGTGGCCAGGTGGTCGCGGACACCAGGGCGCTCGGGATCCGGGTCGCCGCGCGCGGCTCCGGAGTGAAGCCGGGCCGAACCAAGCGGCAGCGGCGGCCGCGCGATAGCAGGTCGACGGGCAGCCGCCCGCAAGTCGGCGAGCCGTCGCAGGCATTCCAGGAAGCGGTCACATTCGCGTTCTCGGACTGTGACGCAACCTGGGAGCGGCTCGCGGAAGAACCCCAAGAGCGCGTCTACGAGCTGGTGAGCCGACTGGCGCCGTGCGCGTGCGGGCGGATCGAGATGGACGACCAAGACGTGAGCCGGGCCGCTCTCACAGCCTTGTGCTCGACTGGGACCGGCTCAACATCGAGCAGCTCCCGCACACAAGTGTTCGGCCCGCCCTGAGGGCCTGTGTCGGCCGGTGGGCCTTCTTCTCGGGTGGGGACGGGGTCAGCCGAGGCCGAACCAACCGAGGATGGTCTGGACGAGCAGGATGGTGGACATGCCCGCGACGCCGACGACCACGATGGTGGCGCCGATCCGATAGCGGGGACCGTTGGCCGCCGCGCCGAGCACCGAGCGGCGGTTGGTCAGGACCAGAAGGTAGACCAGCACGATGGGGCTGATCAGGCCTTGCAGGACCTGGGTGCCGATCAGGAGCTGGATGACGTTCACCGGGGTCATCGCCACCGCGGCGCCGAGCACGATCTGGGCGGTGAACAGGCCCAGGAAGAGCGGTGCGTCACGGAAGCTGCGGGAGACGGAGCGTTCCACGCCGGCAGCCTCGCCGACCGCGTAACTGGCCGACAGCGGTACGACTGCGCCGGCCAGGGCGCTGGCGCCGATCAGACCCACGGCGAAGAGGAGTTCGGCGTTCTGGCCGGCGACCGGTTTGAGGGCTTCGGCGGCCTGGGCGGCGGAGTCCAGCGGACCGCTGCCGCCGATCGCTGCGGCGGTGGCGATGATGATCGTCAGGCTGATGATGCAGGCGAACAGCGCCCCGAGCACGGCGTCCAGCTTGATCAGCCGGTAATCCTCGGGCTTCGCGCCGCGGTCCACGACACCTGCGGCGGCGTAGAATTGCATGTAAGGACTGACGGTCGTGCCGATCAGGGCGACCGCGAGCAGGATGAAGTCCTTGTTGGGCTCCATGTGCGGGATCACCAGGTGCTTGCCGACATCGCCCCAGTGCGGGTGGCCGAGGATCATCGCGATCGGGTAGGCGAAGAACGCCAGCGACATGATGAGGAAGATGCGTTCGGCCCACCGGTAGGAGCCGAACAGCACCAGTGCCCACAGTAGGATCGCGGCCGGCGGGATCACCGCCCACTTGGGCACACCGAGCAGTTCGAAGGCGGCGCCGATGCCCGCGAACTCGCTGACAACCAACCCGGTGTTGGCCAGTAGCAGGCAGAACACCGCCAGGCCGGTCAGGCGCAGGCTGAACTGCTCACGGATCAGCGCCCCCAGGCCCTTGCCGGTGTGGGCGCCGAGGCGTACGGCCATCTCCTGGACCATGACCAGGGCGATGGTGACCAGCACCATGAAGAACAGGGTGCCGTAGGTGAATTGGGAGCCGGCTGAGGCGTAGGTGGCGATGCCGGCGGCGTCGTTGCCGGCGTTCGCGGCGACCAGGCCCGGACCGGCGATCGCGGCGACCACGGCGAGACGGCCCAGGCCCCGCCGTCGCGTCGTGGGAGCGGAAGCGGATGCGGCCGTTGTGCTGTCCAGGTCGCGGGTCACCGCAGGAACCTCCGGAAGTGCAGGCGCCCGCGCTCGGGCAACAGGTAGTCGAGCAGGTCGTCGGCGAGGATCCGGCCGAGTGGGCGGTCGGTGCCGTCGACCACCAGAAGCGAGGTGGCGCGGGAGTCGACCAGCTGGTCGGCGGCCTCGCCGAGGGTGGTGTCGGGGCGGACGGTGGCTGGAGGGCCGAACTGGGATCGCCAGGTCACCAGGTCGGCCATCGGGGTGGTGTCCTCGGCGACAGCCAGGTCGAACAGGGGGAGGTCGCACAGCAGCCGGCCGTTGTCGTCCACCACGGCGATCGCGTCGATCTCGGTGCGATGCTCGGCCTGTTCGGCCAGCTGCGCCCGTACCTTGGCGACGGTCCCGTCCGGGCGGGAGGTGATCAGCAGGGTGGTCATGGCGCCGCCTGCGGTGCCCTCGCGGTGGGTCAGCAGCCGCCGCAACTCTGCGGCCTCGCCGCTCGGCATGCGGGACAGCAGGGCCTCGCGCTCCTCACGGGTGAGGTCGCGCAAGGCGTCGGTGGCCTCGTCCGGCTCCATCTCGTCCACCAGAAGGGCGGCGTGCTCCGGCTTCGCCTCGCGCAGCAGGTTCTCCAGTTCGGCCGGTTCCATCTCCTCCAGCGCGTCGGCGGCCTGCTCCGGCTCCAGCCAGCCCAGCAGCTGCTCGCGTTCGTCGCGGCCGAGGTCTTCGAGAAGGTCGGCGAGGTCGGCCGGGCGCAGCCGCTGCAGGGCGGCCCGGGAGGCGCGCAGCCGCACCTCCGGCGGTCCTTCGGTGGCCTGCTCCGCGAACGGGGCCACCGCTTGCCAGTCCAGCACCCGCTCCGGGGTCGGCCGGGCCTGCCAGCGGCGCGGGCCGAGCCGGCGCAGCAGGGTCGGCAGGGAGACATCCACGCCGACCAGCACGATCTGACCGACCAGCGGCGCCAGGTACAGGTCGGCGGCCCGGGTGACCTGGACGCCGTCCACGTCGACGAGCTGGTGGTCGAGGATGTCCTTGCCCAGCAGTACCTCGCCGGGGCGGCGGGAGAAGTCGCGCAGGTCGACGCGGGCGGTGCGCAGCTGTACGTGACCCGCCTGCACCTTGCCGATGGCGTCCGCGGCCAGGAACGTCTGTCGGCGGCCGATGCGCAGGATCAGCCCGGTGACCGGCGGGTACGGCTCCGAGCCGTACAGCCGGGCGACCACGTCGACGACGCGGCCGACCTCCTCGCTCGCCTGGTTGGTGGCCGAGCCGCCGATCAGCCCGGCCAGCGAGACCAGGGAGGTACGCACGGCGTTGGTGGCGGTGGCACGGCGTTCGAGGTGGACCCGGCGGTCGCGGAACCGAGCCGTGCTGGACATGAGCAGAGTGTGGACAGCCAAGATGAACACCCCCTTGCCCCGCCATGACGGGGCAGCGGGCGGCCCTCGGCAGCGCTCCTCCTCCCCAGACCGGCCGGTGGCAGGCACGCCAGGGCATACGCCGACACACGGCCTGTCGAAACCGGTGAGCAGGACGGACCACCGGCTGCGGGCCGGATGAGTCAGTGAGGAACGAGCTACCGCGGGCCGCGGAAGAACGGCGCGGACAACACGAAGAGGGGCCGACTATGGCCCGGACTACTGTCCATGTCGCCTCCTCCCGGTCACGGCCGCGCACAGGGCGTCGCGGTCTTGCGGCAAGGGGAAGCCGGGCGCGTTCGGCCCCGGCCACACCCCAACTCGTCAGAGCTTTGGCACTCCACGGCGTGATCCCCGTAAGGGAAGCCACTTGGGGTCACCCCTTAGGCCGGGGAGACCTGTCCTGAACCTGGGCGTCTCTCGACGTCGTGGGGTCAGTGGCCTGTGTCCATGAAGACGCCTCACCGAACGAGGTGTCTGTTCAAACCTCATAAAGACTACGCCCACCCCCGCCCGGCTCCCTAATCCATGACCAGCCCTTGACCGAGGGCCGCCGAAGGCGGGCCGCCACCGGAGCTGTCCGCCAAGGTCACCTGTCGCCAGGAGAGACCGGTGGGACATGGAGTCGATACGCCGCTGGCGATCACAGCCGGTCACCAGTGGGCTGGGTTCCGCCGGGAACCGACGACGGCCGAATACGAGAGCCCGCCAGCACCAAGGGCGAGCGTGCCGCGCGAGAGGGCTTTACCCAGCTGTCCGGCGCGATCTCGCACTCCCGCCCGGCCATTCGGGGGGACTGGAGCTTGTCAACGCCCTGAGGATTGTCCTGCGCCTCAGCATGGGAGTCCTGGCGGCCCGACACCGGTCGGCTCGCGCTGGCGATCACCTCTGACGCCGGCCTCGTCCGGTGCGATATCTGGTCCGGCGATCTCCGTTTGACCAGCAAGTGACTCGTCAGGTAGACGTCAACGAGCCGCCGGGATGAGGCCGCTAGCCTGGCCTGGCGTTCTACTCGACCCCGGCCTTCGGTCTCACTGAACGCCGCTGATCCGGATGTTCCCCGATGGCGGATCAGTAGCCGAGATTGCCCGGGTAGGGGTGTCCCTCCAGGTATGCCTGCATGTTGGCGACGATGTCGGCGATCCGGCGTGGTGCCCAGGAGGCGACGTCGGCGTTGACGGGGGCTGCTTGGGTGACGAAGTTCAGGATGAAGGCGTCGCGCAGGAGCAGGTAGGGCTCCAGGAGTCGGGTCCAGTCGGCGGGCAGGGGGCGTACCTGGGTGTAGCCGTCCAGGTAGGCGCGGGCGAACGCCACGTAGCCTCCTGGTTCGGTGTCCGCGATGCGGTGGACGGACGAGAGGACGGTGGCGATGTCGAGCAGGTAGTGGCCTGTGCCGCAGTCGTCGAAGTCGATGAGCCCGACTCCGCCGGCGGGCAGGGCGATCATGTTCTCGCGGTGCAGGTCGCCGTGGATACGGCCTCGGTCCGGGCCGCCCTCCAGCAGGGCTGGGGTGATGAGGTCGGCGACTTTGCGCAGTGCGGCGGTGCCGGCGGGCCGAGCTGTTCATGGGAGTCCGGGTGCGTGAGGGCATGGCCGCTGAGGAGGATTGTCTCCGCGTCCCAGACCGGCCGGTCGAACTCGTGCAGGTGGACGGTGGCCGCGTGCTCGTGCAGATGGGCGGTCGCGATGCCCATCTGCTGTGCGACCCCGGGCTCGCGGTAGGGGGGTTCTGCCGTGCCGGGGAGCCAGCGCAGCAGGGCGAGGGTGGCGGGTTCGTCGTGACCGGGGACCCCGATGGGGACCACGTAGTGGCCGCTGGTGGTGGTGACGGGCTCCGGGACGGCGACCGTCCGCGATGCGGCCAGGCTCTCCAGCCATCGCATCTCGCTGCGCTGCTGGGGGGCGGGGCGTCCGTCGCGGACGGATAGACGGGCGACGAAGGAGTTCGTGCGGTCCGGCGGGGTGATGCGCCAGACCGCGTTGTCCTCGTACTGCTGGACCTCCGCTGTCGCGGCCGCGCCGTCGAGTCCGTACGACTCGGTCAGCGCGGCCCGCATCAGTCCGTCGAGCAAAGCGAGTTGCTCGGTGTGGGAGAGGTCGCGGGAGAACGTTGGCACAGGGGGCACAGGCTTCCTCGGTGGTTGGTGCGGGCGGAGGGTTCAATTCCGGCGGCGGGCGGGGCTGGTCGTACAGCGGAGCGGCTGCGCCCCGGTGATCAGACATGGTCGATGGCACCGGCGAGGGGTCCTGAGGAGCTCGCAGCTCGACCTGGAGATCGTCACGGGACGGTCGCGGCGCCATTACGACGCTATCAGGAGGATGCGGTCATTCCGGCCGGTTCATCGGGCCCCGACTCAGCAGTTCCCGGATGAGCTGGAGGCGTCGGCGGGAGGAGGAACTGCCGCCGGTACTGCTCGTCGCGGACGGTGTCGATGTCGGTGGCGGGGTGAGCCAGCGGGGTGGGAAGTGCGCTGGTGGGGAGTGCGGCTTCGCTGTCGTCGGCGTTGGTGGTGTGGGTGGCGTCGGGGCGGAAGCCGAGGTTGGTGACGAGGTTGACGACGGGGACGATCGCTTTCCCGCCGCGCACCAGGCAGGCCAGGAACCATTGGTGGTTCCAGTTCTCCCGGTGCGCTCCCCGGTGGATGGCGTCCCAGCGCCTCTCCCAGAAGGAGCGTTCGACGGGGTCGGGGAAGTGGGGGTGGTGGCCGTGCTGTGCCTTCCAGGCGGGCCAGCCGCTGATGGCGGGGTCGTTGTGCTTCCAGGCGCGGGCCTAGGTGGCCCAGCCCCAGACACGGTTGTAGCGGAAGAAGTGGTAGGAGGCGGCGGTGGCGCCACCCCGGTGAGCAGACTCGCGAGATTGTCGACAGCACCCATGGCACGGTGCATCCGCGGGTCGTCGGTGACCGGTGACATCGCATTGCGCTGGGCCATGACGTCGGCCAGAGCCGCCATGTAGACAGACCACACCCCTGGCTGCATCCCCACCCAGGGCTCCGAGCGGTCGCGCTCAACGGCCAGACCGGCCTCGATAAATCTCCTGCGTAACGAGTCGCTGATCTTGGGCTCTTCGCGGCCGCAGTACACCCAGAGCAGTTCGGGGTCTGCCAAGGGTGGTTGCTGGCTGGCCGGCGGCCGGTTCGCGGTGCGCCGTGCGCCCCAACCGAGGACGCGAGTGGCTGCATGGAGTCGATGCAACTCGTCACTCCATGGGAGGAGGTTCGGCCGAACGGCGGCGAGGACCTCGTCGATGATCCCGGAGAAGGCGTCTTCCACGGCAGCCAAGTCCCTCCGGCTCGGCATCACGTCCAACAGCAGATCAGATTCCGCCCGGATCTGGCGCACCAGGTCGCCTCGCGGTCCTCAACCGCCGAGGGCCGAACCCTCACGATGCTGTCCCATGCCAGCAGCGCAAGCCTGAGCCACTCATCGTCCTGGAAATGCATCCAGGGGTAGTACAGGGCGATCGACGGCACTATCCCTCCGACTGTTCCGCGGCCGACGTCCAACTCACCACGCCAGTCTGACAGCAGTCGGACCGGGCCCTGCGTCGGCTACGGACAGACGGGTCCTCGCTGTGGAAGCGCCCATGGCCGTCCCCGTCCCAACGAGGAGACCGGACGGCAGATCGCCTGGGCCCAGAACCACCGCTATGCCAGCCTGACCTTGGCCACGCGCCGCGGTGACCGGAACCGTGTGGCCAAGCACCACCAGCCGGTGTAGCGCCGTGAGCAGCAGTCTTGTTTCCGAAGTCCCGTCCGCCCGTGATCGCAATCGCGAGCGTTTTTGCTGTTCAACCAAGGGCCGCAGCGAGACTGCCAGTCTCAGGGGTAACCGACGCGACTACCCGGTCGCGGCCGTCGCCGCGTGCACCCGCGACAGCCTCGCCGCCTCGCCACCGCGGAAAGCCGCCACCTCGCGGCAGCGCTGGCCGATGCTTGCCGCCTCATCGAGACGCCTCTTGAACTCCTGGTAGTCCTCCTCCGGTTCGCCGTCCACTTCGTACGCCCACTCATCGACCCGGGCGTCGCGAAGGGCGTTCCTCCAAAAGGGCCTTGACTCCGACAATGATCGGAGTCGCGGACGGTCGAACGGGTACTCAACAGCCCAGTTGGTGTGTGCCATGCGGTGACACCCTCTCGGTGCCAGCAATGGGCCCGATGGACTCAGTGGAGGCAGAGGCAGAACGGATGGCCGGCCGGGTCCGCGTAGACCCGCCAATTCGCCCCCGGGCGAAGCTGCTCCGTCCGCTCCAGCACAGTCGCGCCGAGGGTGAGCGCCCGCTTCTCCTCCCCGTCAAGGTCGTCCACGTCGAAGTCCAGGTGGAGCTGCTGCGGACGCTGCTGACCGGGCCACTCGGGCGGCCGGTAGCCCTCCACCCGCTGGCAGGCCAGCGGCGTCCCCTCGAACCCATGCACCTCGACCCAGTCGGGATCCTCCGGGTCCACGACCACCCGGCCGCCGAGCAGCTCCGCGTAGAACTCCGCAAGCCGTACCGGATCGGCGCAGTCCAGCGCGACCGCCTGCAACCTTCGAATCACTTCCGACACCCCTCACTCTTCGGCCGCTTCCACGACACCCCGGTATGAAAGGGGTCGTACCCGCCGCCGCGACGGGCATGCGCGGCGATCCCCCGGACCGCCGCCCGGCTTCACTCAGAAGGGAAGCAGCAGCGGGATCCGCCATCGGCTACGCGAACGCCGCCCGTGGCCTTGTTCACGCTGTGGCCTTCTGAAACGAGCCATCTGCGAGGTGCGGATCCCGCCATCGGTGTGGGGAATCCCTGCCTAGCCTTCGTCCGCGAATTCCATCACTCCGGCAACCGCATTTCATCGGATCTTCGGGAGGCTCAGAGGAGGACCAAGGTGACGGCATCACCCTGGGCCGGCGTCAGAATCGGCCCTCACCCACGGCAGCTCATCGAATTGCGCGATGATCCGGCGCCAGCCACCGCTTCGCGCACCGCCGGTGGGAGCCGCATCGTCCAACCAGATCTCCGTGCCCGGCGGAAGATCCTCCGGTCCGCGCTCGGTGCCGATGACGAGGGTGAACTCGGGGTCATCAGGACTGCTGCGGCAGTAGTACGTGTCTCTGTCGCGCCAGGCCTCCAGAGCGAAGTCCGCAAGGATCGCCCGCCCGTGGCGGCCCTCGGGAAAGAGCAGAAGCAGAGTGTCGCCTCGCACGGGCACATCAGTGTCAGCGACACGGGCGGCCAACGCCTTGATAGGGACGGCGGGCTCGACCTGGAGACCGAAGCCGGTGCGGTGCGAGCCGGTCACGGTCACGATGCGGTACGGCACACCGTATCTTCCCACCCTCCTGGGCCTCCCATAAACCGGGCGCCGGCGGCGGTCGGTGGGCGGAACATCCTTCGCGCATTCCGTCACCCGGGAAACGTCATTTCATCGGTACCTCTGCTTGGGGCAGGGGCGCTGGCCGCGGCATCGGCTACTGCTTCCTGGCGAAGTTGCCGGTCTCGGCTTCGGCGAGGATGCTCCAGCCTGCGCACGAGGACATCTTGCGCGTCCATCTGCCGACCCGGCGCATTACCCGCATGAGGCGCTGACCGGGGGTCCGCACAGCCCTGCTGCCGTGAATGGCCGCGCTGCACCGCGGATTGCCGAGGCGCATACGGCCACCGGTCGCTCCCTGGAGAGCCTGACATCCACCTTCAAGGCCGCCTGCGACTGGCTTTCGGCGCCTCATCGACGCAAAGGGGTAAGGGTTTCCGGTCATGTCCCTTGCAGTGCACTGGACGACCACGGCTACACCGACTTGACCTCCGCCATAGGCCCCAGCGCCCGGGCCTGATCGTCGCGGTCGCCGACTTCGACGACAACACGGTGTGCCACCGGGCGGTGGCCATCGGCGCTGAGGCAGTCCTTCGGGCAGGACAAGACCTCAGCTGGCTGCACCTGCGGCTGCACGCCGCAACCGACTGCCGGTACGCCCATGAGGAGGCGCTCCTGACCGGCGGCCCCGCGGACCCTCCCCCTCCTGCCAGCAGTAGGGGCGAAGAGAGCGTCGGTTGCCCGGCGTCGCCTGGCTATGAGGGGCAGACTGGCCGCTCGGCTGCGGGCGGGTGCCTCCTGACCCGGACCGCAGCGCCGGCACGGTCGTACGCGGGCGGCGGTGCGGAGGGTCCTTGCGTCATACAACGGGGAATCCGTAGCTGTAACCCTGGGCGTCGAGCTGATCCAGGAGGCGGGCGAGCGCCTGCACCGTCTGCGAGCGGTCGCCGCCGCCATCGTGCATCAGGATGACCGCGCCGGGGCGTAGGTTCTGGTCGACGTTGCGCAGGATGCCGTCTACCCCCAGGCGCCGCCAGTCGTTGGCGTCGTCGGACCAGCCGAGCGGCCTCAGATCGTGCTGGGCGGCGATGGCGCGGATCCACGGGGTGAAGTCACCGCCGGGTGCGCGGTAGTACCAGAGCTTGGTACCGGCCCCGGCGGCGTCGGCTATGCCCCGCTGGGCGTCGCCTATCTCGTGCGTGTTGTAGTCGACGGACATCCGGTCCTGCTGCTCGTTGTGGTGCACCGAGTGGTCGCACAGCCGGTCGCCGGCGGCTTTGATCGCCTTGGTCAGGTACGGGAACCGCTGGGCTTGGGGGCCGATCTCGCAGAAGGTGGCCTTCGCGTGATGCTGCGCGAGGAGCGCCAGTATCTGCGGTGTCCAGCGCGGGTCCGGGCCGTCGTCGAAGGTCAGCGCCACGGTCTTGCCGCCGCCCGCCGCGCCGCGCGAGATCGACGGGTCGGCGAGCGGCCCGCCGCCGGGCGCCTTGCCGCTGACGGAGCTACCCGGGGAGGCGGCTGCACCGGGTGCGGTGGTGGAGTTGGAGTTGGGCGGGGACAGCGGCGCACTGTGGGAGGGGGTGAACGGCACCCCCCGGGACGGGGTCGGGTTGTCCGACGCCGAACCCGGCGCGGTCGGCGACTGGGCGGACGCCGACGGGGACGCGGCTGTGGGCGCCGCCTGGGCCGGCGTACTCGTACTGGTGCGGGGTCCGCATGCCGTGAGGAAGGCTCCGGCGAGTGTCGCCACGAGCGCGGCGGCTGTCATCACTTTGGCCCTGGCCGATGCCACAGTTCTCCCTCCGACGGCACCGCGGCCCGGCGCCTGGATTGGTGATGGTCGCGATGGGACGCGCAGAGGGACGAGTGAGGGGAACCGGCGGCCGGTGCGGGCCGCGGTGGCCGTCGTCTGCCCGCGGGGGGTGCGGCCGGTGCTCGCTCGGGGCCCTGTCGCACACTGCACCGCGCTCTGTCACGGCGCGGGCCTCCTCGCCCGCTCACGGACGATGGTCCCCGTGGCGGGACCGACACTTACATCCGCTTTGCGCCTGATGTCCGTCCACCGTAGAGGAACATCCCCGAAGACCCCAGAGCCCCCGCGAAATCCCCGGTGTGACAAATGTCCCATATGCGAAATATCTCGCACCGGTCCGCAGGCCGGTGCGCGCACAACAATCAGGCCCGGCCACCGCCCTGTGCGAAGCGTTGTCACGCGTGCCCAACCCAGGCTTGATGGTGGGACGCGACGTGCAGCCCCTCGCGCAGGCGGCCGCGCAGGACACCAACGCGTGTCCTGCCCTCCACGACCTGCAGCCCGCTGTCTGATGAGTCCAGGAGGCGTCGGACGATCAGGATCGGCGGCGCAGCCACGTCCCGTGCTCTTCCCAGTGCCGACCCACCTCGGGACGGCGAACCTCGACCCAGTACACCGGCTTCTCGGCGTAGCTCTCGATACAGCCGGCATCGGACGCTCCGGTCGGCATCCCGATGAAGTCCGTGGCCGGGATCGTCTCGAGCTGCCACTTGACCTCGAGCAGGTCGATGCTGTCGTAGTCGGACACGAAAGCGCCGTTGTCCCCGTGATCGAAGAGAAACTGCTCAAGGACGTCGTCGGGCCAGTGCAGGGATGCCAGTGCAGGGTCGGCGCGGAAGCGGTCATAGCCGAGGCCGCCGTCTTCACGGCGTGCCATCAGCGGGCTGAGGTCGCTCAACTTCATGCCGCCGGGTGTACCGCAGGTTCTCGACAGGGTTCCCCAGCTCTGGTTCAACCGGTTTCGAGAGACGTGACGTTGAGGTGGTGGGGTCGTCGGATCGGCACTCCGGTGCGACGCCATGGGCCCGAGCAGCAGCGGCATCGCACTGAAGTGTGTAGGCCCTGGGGCGTGGACCGATCCCCCTTCTGCGGCCATGGGGCGGCCGGGAGGGGTTCTGTGAGGCGGTCCAGCCGTTCGTACAGAGCCCGCACGAGCCGGGCGCGGTTCTGGACGCAGCGGACGGTGCCCTCTATCGGTGTGGACAGTCGGCCGGCGGCTTCGCGCAGGACGACTTCGGCGAGGGCGCCGCGGCCGTCGTTCTTCGGCAGGGCGGCGACCGCTCGGGCGCGGCCGGTCAGATGGAGGGCGATCTGCTCGTAGTCGCGGGGTGTGAGGTGGGGGGTTCTTCCACGCGAGGCCGGCGGTGACGAGCGATTCGTACGGTGCGCGGCCCAGACGGAGTTCGGCTTCGATCAAGCCGTGGGGGGCGTAGAGCACGGTGTGGGTGTCGCTCACCGATGCCTCGCCGCATCAGTGTTCTGATCGCCGGCACGGTCGTCCGGGGAGGCCTGGGCAAGGAAGCGGGCGTAGCGAGGGAGACGGAGGCGAGCGGCATCACGGCCAGGAGGTGGCGCAGCTGCCCGCGCATGGCGTCGGGGTCGGCGGTGCGGTAGCGCAGGACGGATTCCTCCATGAGGACGACGGGCCGAGAAGCCGGTGCACGCGTGCTTCCGATACGCAGGCCCGAGGGCAGACCGTGAACTGATGTCACTACCCGGTCCACACTGGCGACCGAGACGGCACAATGCCGTGCTGATTACGGCGGAATGGGAGCGCTGGATGCAGTCTGCGGCGGAGAAGATGCGCATCGCCCAGACCAGCGCGTGGATCATCACCGGCACCTGAGTCGGCGCCGCCACCCAACGGGTCGACCCGGTCAATCGAACGCGCCCCCACCAGGCCCGGCGATGACCACGGCCCCGACCTCATCGCCGTCGCTCTGGTCAAACGACGCCCCGCACGCTGCGGCCTACGCCCACCGCGGTACTCCAACAAGGGCTGGCTGCGCTGTGAGACCGCGAAGATCGTCGGTGACTGGCAGTCGGCCTACCGGCTTCCGGACATCAACTTGACGCCCTGGCCTCGGCAGCGTGAAGTGTGCGGTGGTGTTCCGGCTCAATCCTCCAAGATCCAGAGTGGGCCATGGTTCCCTGGTACTACGACAGCGGCGGGGCCGGTGCGGCCTTCCGCTCCCGATACCGGCACAGCGCTTCCTCGACTGCCAGCCGGCCCCAACTCTCGCTGTCGACTGCCGCCAACCACGCCTCGGCGTGGGCCGCCACGGTCTCACCGTCCTCGGGAGCGAGGTCGAGCCGGTCGAGCAGAACGTCCAGGACGTTGGAGGCATCGGGATGGGTGCCGTACGAGCCCAGCCATTCCAGCGCTCGGCGGGTGGCGCCGGCCTGGTACGAGGCGTCCACCCTCGGGTTACCGAGCACCGATCCCAGGAGCCGCCCCAGGTTGCTGCTATTGGTTTTGTTGATCCAGTGCGCGGCCACCTCCAGAGCCTCCAGTGCGCCGGCGAGCTGGTCGACCCGGAGGTCGTCGCGCTTCAGCAGGACCTCCAGGACGCCGACCTTTGTGGTCTGGGCGGCAGGACTCTCCAGCCAACGGAAGGCCAAGCGCACGGCCCGGCACTGGTGTTCCGGGCCGAGGGCCAGGCGCAGCAGGCCGATGAGCAGCCCACGGTCGGGCGGTATCTCTTCGTCCTCCAGGACGCCGAGCGCGTACTCGGCGAGGCGAGCGGCCCGGCCCGGATCCAGGTCGCGCCAGAACCGGACCCCCTTGAGCAGCGCGGCAGCGGGCCCGGGCCCGGCATCGAGCAGTGCCAGGAGCCGGTCGATGCACCGAGCGTATTGGTCGAGGTCGATGCCAGGGCCCTCTGTCAGCGCCGAGACGACGCGGAAAGCACCCTCGGCGGTGGGGTTCTTCTGGAGCCAGCTCAGGGCCCGGTCGACGGCGTCCGTGGGTCGGCCGGCATCCCACCGCTGCAACAAAGGGGCGATGACGTAGGAGGCTTGCGGGTGGTCTCCGTGGAGCCTCAGCCATGTGAAGGCGAGCGTCTCGACGGGCTCAGGCCAGTCGCGGGCGTGCTGGCGTTGCTGAAGCAGCTGGGGCAGGACGAAACGGGCGTTCTCGGAGGGCAGGTGGTCGGCAAGCCATTCTTGCGCCACCCTCTCGATCGCCTCGGCCTCCTCGTCCGTGAGATCGGTCAGTCCGAGGAGCGGGTTCAGGACGAAGGAGGCTTCTGGCCGTGTTCCGTGGCGGCCCAGCCAGTCGAGCGCGAGGTCGACGGCCCGGGAGGTCTGACCATCGAGGAATCTGCGGCGTTCCAGCAGAGGCTCCAACACGTACGTCGCCTCGAACTCCGGCCCGGTCTCCTCCAGCCAGTCCAGTGCCCGGCCGACGGCATCGCGGAGCGAATCGGGACCGACGCCGTGACACCGCAGCACATGCCCCAGCGTGCTCCGCACCAAGGTGGGGTTGTAGGTATCGTCCAGCAAGGTCAAGGCGGTGCGGGCCGCTTTGTCGACGTGACCGCCGGCGGCGTCGGGACGGAGAAGCGCGGCCATGACATACGCGCCGCCGTTGTCCAGTCCGTGACGGGTGAGCCAGTTCACCGCGCCCTCGCCCAGCTTCTGCACGGCCTCCCGATCGATGTCGGAGCGGACCAGCAGGGAACTGAGCAGGAACTTCGCGTCACCGGTCAGACCATGCTCAGTCAGCCATGCCTGAGCGGCATCAATCGCCGATGCCGCCCGCCGGGCGCCGAGGTCCTCGCGGAGCAGCACTTCGGCCAGCACGTAGGTTGCCCGACGGGCCGACACATGAAGGCCCAGCCATCCGAACGCGTGGTCGAGTACGACTCGTGCGTCCGTGGTCTCCCGTCGGCACCGTGCCAGTAACGGCTCCAGGACGAACGAGGCGTCGATGTGATCCCAGTACCTCTCCAGCCACGCGAGGGCCCGCCGCGTCACGCGGTCTGCCTTGTCGGCCTGGAGGTTCTCGCTGCGCAATGCGGCGTCCAGCACCAGCGCGGTCGCCGAAGGCTGTGCCTGAGCGCCGAGCCATGCCAGGGCCCTCCCGACTGCGTCGGTTTGACGCGTCTCGTCGAGATCCTTGCGGAGCAGCAGCGGCCGCAGCACCAGGCCGGCGTCGGGATTCCGCTTGCTCCGCCGCATCCACGCGAGGGAGAAGTCGACCACCGCGACCGCACGGTCGGCGCCGAGGTCGTTCCGCCGGAGCAGGGAGGCGACCAACCGAGCGCCCGTCTTGGTCATGGTTCGTTGCTGTTCGAGCGACCTGAGCGCGTGTTCCGCGGCCCTGTCGCAGTCCCGGGCGGAGACCCCGTCGGCCTCGAGCAGAACACGGAGCAGCTGGCTCACGTCACGGGTCGTCCACTGCCGGTTCACCCACGCGAGGCAGGCGTCCGCGAGATGCTCCGACACGCCACCGACGGAGTTGCGCACGGCGCTGGCCAGGACGGTCGCCGCCTTGCCGGGATCGCGCTGCTCGGTCTCCTCCAACCAGGGCCTGACCAGCCGGTCCCAGCTGTCGTCCACCCCCTTGCGCCAGGGCGGGCCCGACAGCATGGTGAGCATGATGGACCGGCCGGCCTGCGGTTCGCCGGCCACCAGTGCGGCCAGCTGATCGGTACTGCCCACGAGCCAGTTCGCGCAGGCGCGCTCCACTGCCCTGCGGTGAGTGTCCCCGAGGTCGGCCGTCCACCGCCGCAGGTGGCGAGAGGCCACGCTGAAGGTCCGACCACCGGCCAGGAAAGCGGACAGCAGTGTCTTCAACACGTCACTGCGGACCATGTTGCCGTCCGGGATGACAGCCATCCGCAGGAACTCGTCCGTGACGACGTCGTGGATGACGTCGATGCCCTGACCGGACTCCACCAGCCAACCCAGGTGCAGCAGCCGCCCGACCACACCTTCGGGTCCGTCCCTGAAGGTCAGATCCGACCAGGTAGCGAGGAACTGCTCCACGGCCGTCTCGACGGCGTCCTGGTCCTGCTCGCACGAGGCCGCCGCGACCGCCGAGGCCAGCAGCAGAGTCTCCCTCGCCGGCTCGCCGAAGTCCTCCTTGGTGCGCCGCTGCAGCCAAAAGAGCAGGTCCTCGGGCCGGGGCGGGACGAGATCCAACTCGCTGACACGGGCCTCGAGCCGGGACTCGAGTTCCCGTGCGATGAGCAGGGCGATGATCGGCCGCTGCCCGCACACCTCCGAGAGCCGTTTCGCGCCCCAGCCTTTGGTTTCCAGCATTCCGGGCGCGACCTTCGTGAAGATCTGGCTGATCACCTCCGCCGTGTGTGCCCGATCGCTTCGGAGGGGTACCTCGTTGAGCAGAAGTGCGACGCCGTTCTCCCTGAGTTTGCCGAGCATGCCGGGTCGGACCGACGCGACGCAGGCGACGCGGCCCTCTGGGTCATCCGTGCGCAGTGCCTCTCCGAAGGCTTCGAGGTTCAGGGCGTCATAGCTGTCGAGGTAGTCGAAGATCAACAGTACTCGCTGCCGTCCGGCCTGTTCTCGGATAACCGCCATGACGTCGTCGGTCGACACCTCGGGGGAACGGGCGACGTGCAGCACCTGCCAGGGCGTGCGCTGCTTGAGCGCCTCCTTCGCGATCTCGAAGCACGTCCGGGTCTTGCCCGCTCCTGCCGGGCCGATCAGCAGGACGCCCCGCTTGGACTCCTGCTCCGATGCTGAAACGGTCAGCCTGGCCAACCTCCTGAACAGCCGTTTCGGGTCCGAGTCGTCACGCGGGCTGACAAACGGAACCTGGGTCAGGTACGCGCCCTTGCCCCGAAGCCGCGCCAACTCGTCGGCATGGGTGCGGATGTGCGGCGAAAGACGGGCCCGGCTCCCGACCCCGTCGGCGGTGACTTCCTCGAGCGTTGTCGTGGTTCCGGGGTGCCCGCGCTTGGTGACGAGGTCAGCGAAGCCGGGCAGGCTCAGGGCCTCGTGGACCGGGACGGCGTGCAGGCGTCGATAGCCCATGCTCTGGTTGTCCTCGGCCACCACTCCGACCAGACGACCGTGGCAGAAAATCGCCGACCCCGATGCGCCATCCCACGGGCGTTCTTTGCCGCGGCCGGAGGCCGGCCAGACGGGGCAGTCCAGCACCCACCCCAACGACGAGGTCGAGACGCCCGGCAACTCGCCGCGCAGGTACTCGAAGTGTGCCGGGCTTCCGGCGTCGGCCGCGAAGGCGGGGAAGCCCGCCCCCTCGAACGGCACCGGCACGACCCCGCCCGGCCGGCCCCAGCGCACCGGCGCTTCGCCGGTGTCCACCGGCTCCTCCAGCCACAGCAGCGCCACGTCCAAAGCGTCGGCGGGCGGAACATCCCTGTGCGGGTCGGGCCAGCACACCTGTGCACGCCGGTCGACCGGGCCAGCTCCGTAACGGGGATGCCCCACTCGCGCTTCAACCCTTCCTGCCCACCGCCTTTCGGGGCGCACGACATGAAGAGCGGTCAAAACGAGCTGCGGGCCGACGAGATAGCCCGAGCCACAACCGCCCGGATCGCCGGTGCGAACCAAGGCGAGGCGATCCGGATCCACCTCAAGACTCCCACGGCCGCAGCGGAGCCCCCTTGGAGGCATCAGGTGTTCCATCCGACGATTCAGCATCGGTGCTCCGCACCTGGGGGTCGTCCGCGTCGGCGAGGCCCCCGCCGGCGCGGCTGATCTTGGCCCGCGCACCTCCCAGCGCCTCGTCGTGAACCTGAAGCGTGAGCGTCAGCGTCTGACGGCGGGTACTTCCCAGGCCGCCTCCGGCCTCACCGTTGGCCCTGGCACCGGGAAGCCCGACCTCCACCTTCACACCACCCTTGCCGTCACGGCGGAACTCCACCTCCAACGTGAGCTGCGCCTGCTCCACCTCGAACCGCAGCTGCTGGCCGGTACCCGCGTCCTGCGCCGCATACAGCTCCCGCCTCAGCTCCTGCAACGCCTCGCTCAGTGAAATTCCCGCGTCCACAGCTTCCCCCTCGAACTCCGGCGCCCGGCTCCGGCGCCCCGATGGCAGTCTGTCCCATCCAGCCTGGCCCTAGCGGAGTTTCACCACACCAAACCCGCGGAGCGTCCCCGCCTCCTGGTCGTCCCGGGCCGGGTTCGACGGCGACGTCGCCGCCGCCTGTCGGCCGGGCCGACGGACAGGCAAGTCCGCGCGGCTCGTCAATCTTGAACTCGGGACACACCACATCAGAGCGGCGATGCCATCGACCGGCAGGCGACGCCGGTAGGCGTCTTGGCGTGATCACCTCGCGCTCGTGGTGGCGTCTGACCGCCACCGCTCTGCTGTCCCTGTCTCTTCTCGCCCCCCTCACGGGCTCCCCTGCCACCGCCGCACCGCAGGCAGCCACCGGCCACCTGACCACCGTGACCGCGGTGCGCCGGGACCTGCCCGAGCCACCGCTGGCCGACGTCGTCCGCAAGGAGCCGACCGAACTCACCGTCGCAGCCCCGCATCCGATGACCGGGTACTCGCGCTCGAAGTCCCACACTCGATCAACCAGCACGGCACCTGCGACACCGGCGAGGTCGTCCTCGCCCGCGACGGCCGTGACGTCGTCCAGGACGCCCAGTTCCGCGTGGTCTTCGGATCCTGGTACAGCGCCTACGACGGGAAGGTCTCCAACAAGCCCTCCACCGAGGTCGACATCGACCACCTGGTATCCGTAGCCGCGATCTGAATCGGTAGTTTTGCGGTTCAGAACGTCCACGGCATACCGCCGACGGCTGGCGGACGCGAGATGATCAGCGCATGAGCTTCCGCGTGTACGCCGGGCAAGGGGGCGAACCCCAGGCGCTGCAGGATCGGGGGCGGCTCTGGTCGGAGGCGTCGACCTGCAGGTAGCGGTAACCCAACTCGGCGGCGATGCGGGCCCGGTGGGCGGCCAGTGCCCGGTAGATGCCGCGGCCCCGCCACTCGGGAAGCGTTCCTGCGCCCCACAAGCTGGCGAAGTCGGTTCCCGGGTGCAGTTCCATGCGGGCCGCGCAGACCGGCACGTCGCCAGCCATTGCGACCATCATGCTGAACGTCTGTGGCCGTCCCCTCAGCTGGGAGACAAGGCGTTGGCGCAGACGGTCCGCGCTGGTACCGAACGCCTGCTCATGGACGTCGGCTGCAAGTTCCACCCCCGTGGCGTCGGTGACAGGCCCCAGACGGATGCCCTCGGGAAGCTCGGCGTCGGCCCGGAGTGCCTTGATGTCGGCGACCATCAAGGTCTCCGCAGGCTCGGACACGAAACCGGCGGCAAGCAGTCGACTGGAGAGGTCGGCGGGCATGTCGTGGGCGTAGAGCTTCCACTCGAACTCGCGACCCAACGCAGTGAAATGGTCCACCTACGCGGCGATCGCCGCATCCGCGGTCGCCTCGTCCAACCCAGACCAGACCACCCCGTTCCAGTCCTCCGCGCTGGCGCCGACCTGGCGCACCACACCGCCGATGCGCTCGACGCGCGCCGCCGGGTCGTCCGGCTGCGCGTTCCGTCGCATCTGCTCATCGAACAAGGCAAGTACCGACTTCTGATCCATTCGGACACCCCACCATCGACCGCAGAAGCGGGCAACTGCATTCCGCTTGCTGCAGTCCATCAGGGCTCTGTGGTGCCAGATCAACTTGTCGAACGGTGGAGCCCAAGTTCCTGAACCCCTGGTCCCCAAAGAAGCCGCTGGAGACACCTGGAGGGCGGCGGGTGATCCAAGCTCGTCAGCGAGATCAGTCCGTGCCCGTGGCGGCCAGGACAGCGATACGCCACGTAGAAAGTGCCTTCCTGCTGGGCTGACGGAGACCTTAGACAGCCTCATCGTCCAGTTCAAAAGGCACTTCGTGGTTTCCATCATGATGCGGACACGGCCGCAAGTGAAACACACAGGTTAGGCGCTGCCTCAGCGGCGCAGTACGGCACCCGCTGCGCGGGCAGGTCCGGCGACTGCTCTCGCTGTATCGGACCGATGGACATGGCTCCACCGACAAGGACGATCACGAACCCCGCGAGCAGGACGAGCGCCGCAAAGAAGGGAACCCAGCCGGGGTCGTAGTTCGGGTTGTTGTGCGCGACCCCCGCCAGGATCATGTCGCCGGGCCCGTCGTGCACTGTCACAACAGCCCGAAGCTCCAGCCGGCGATTGCAAGACCGATCACGAGGATCACCGGCCCGAGAACGTAGTTGCCCAACTTCTTCTGATCGCTGACGCTCCAGAGAGCGACGGTCAGGGCGGCGCCGATGACGACGATCAGGCACCCGCCAACCCCGAGGAGCGCCCAGAAGAAGCCGGCCCAGGTGGCGGGGTGGTCCGGGTTAGGGTTCGAAACGGCCGCAAGCCTCACGTCGCCAATCATGCTCACGCGTCCTTCGCCAGATCCTGGACATCCGCCTCGATGCCGGAGCCGGCAGCGTAGACGCCCGTGTTCAAGGTGGTTCCCACAGTGTTCTTGAACGCGCCGTCGGCCAGCTCGCCCCGGTCACTGAGGTTCTTGCCGCCGAGGCTCCCGTGCTGCTCCAAGGCATGGTTGACGTCGTGGTTCTGGGCGTTCCCGAAGGCACCGGTTGCGGCGTTCGTGAGGGCGTTCTGGCCCATCGTCGAGGCATCCCGGTCGTTGGCGATGTCAGTCGTGAGTCCACCGGCCACGTTGCCCGCGGCGCCGTTGACGGTGGTGCCCAGCAGGCCCTCTCCCCTCAGGACGTTGCCGGCCACCCCGGTCAGTCCGGCTGCGTCCGCAAGCGCCGCGCCGCCCCCAGTGAACACGGCTGTTCCGCCGGCGGCCCAAGCGCCGCTGGCGAGGTCGTCTCCGACGGTCACGGGCTGGCCGTTAACGGCCTGGTTGAGCATCGTGCTGCCCGAGTCCGCCACGAAATTCGTGACGAAACTCTCCGCACCCTTCTTGAGGAACTTCGCGGCGAACTCGGCCACCTTCGCCAGCTTCACCGCCCCTTCCTCGCTGAGCGCGCCGAACCGCTCCAGCAGCGCCGCCACCTTCTCAGCCGCCGACGTGAACAGCTTCACCAGGTCGACGATCCTGCTGATCCGTGCGGCCACGGCCGTGTTCGCGACGAGATCGGAGAGGAAGCCGGTGAAGAAGGACAGCGCCGCGCCGGCCACCTCCATCTCGGCGATCTCGACGCAGATGTCGATGATCTCCTCGTTGATCTGGTCGATCTCGTCGGCGTACGCCCGCAGCCCGCCGGCCACCTGGTGGAAGTTGCGCGCGACGTCGCCGATGACCTGCCTCTGTTCCTGCCAGTGCTCCTCGAAGGCGTCGCGGGCGTCCCCGTGCCAACCCTGCTTGTCGACCCCCGCGATCGCCACATCGAGAGTGTGGACGACCTCGGTCAACTCGTCGCCCATGGTGTCCCAGGCACGGGCGATCGTCTGGAGGCTCCCGCCGTCACCACCAGGAAGCTCCACCCCGCACGCCTCAAGGATCTCCAGAACCTTTCCGTCGATCCACCTGTTGACGCTCACGCCGGACCACCTGCCGGCCCGGTCGCGGCGTTGAGATGGCGTATGGCCACCTGGTCGGAGTCCTTGTAGTTCGCGGCGTTGAGACGCAGCCGGTCGCCGTCACTGGTGAGCACGCTGGGCAGGTGCCCGAGGGCCTTGACGGTACTGGACAGCAACTTCTGGTACTTCTCCGCCGCGCCGTCGCAGGCACCGAGCAGGCCGAAGGCCTCCCCGATCCCGGACGCCGTCGCCGCGAAGTCGTCGATCGGCCCGGCCAGGCTCTTCGCTTCCCTGTCGAACTTCCCAGCAAGGTCAGTCAGCGTGTCGGGGTCGACACCGAACTGGCTCATCCCGCTCCCCCGTCGTCGAGTACGTGAGCAGACCAGCAGTACTGGAGGGAGCGATCCGCCGGGAAGGGTTGTTTGCGGGATCAAGACGCGATGATGTCGCGTCCTTTGACCAGAGGAACCACTGTCTTGAAGTCGCTGCTGTCATGCACCGGAAATCATGAGAACTGGTTGGCGACTTCTTTGCGTGGTGCACCGAGGCCCTGTCGCTGTGGAGATCGTTCTCTCCGGGGAGACGCGTCCAACTCGTGGGCAGGGCAGGGCTGTCGGTCGGCCGAAGTCCGAGCCGGCTCTGACTGAAGGCGAGCGGACCCAGTTGGTTGCGCTGGGCGAGGCAGGGGAAGACCGCCCGCTACCTCGCGCTGCGGGCGAAGTTCGTGCTGCGGTGCGCCGAGGGATGGTGGACGAACAGGCCGCCTGCACGTCCGCCACGCCACCACGCTCCCGCGGGGGCCTGCTCGTGCTGACGGACAAGACCGGCCCGGCCTCGGGTCGCCCGTTCGGTGTCCGTCATCATGAGGCGGTGACGCAGACTGAAGAAGCTTCCGGCTGGGACGCCATAGACGCAGCCCTCGCACCGTTCTATCCGGGGATCACGCCCTTCCACGTCGGCTACTTCCCACCCAAAGGCTTCGAGGGCGGTGCGCTCCAGGGGTGCTCGGCGTACCCGGCTGAGGGGCACTGGCACTACGTGACCTACGGGCTGAGCGAGCTCTACACCCCCGGCGAGGACGACGATCCCGACTGGTCGGGCTGGGGCTTCGAGCTCACGCTGCGCGTGCGGCGCGGCGGTGAGGAGCAGCCGCCCGGGTGGCCGTACAGGATGCTGCAGGAAGTCGCAAAATACGTGAACGGCAACCAGGTTCTGCTGGAGGACGGGCACCGGATCGACTTCCGCCAGCCGGTCACAGGGCACCCCCACCTGGAGGACGCGCCGCCCACCGGACTGACGGTGTTCGCCTTCACTGCCGACCCGCAGTTGGGCACCATCGACACTCCCAACGGCAAGGTCACCTTCCTGCAGGCCGTCGGCGTCACCGCGGAGGAGAAGGGTGCCATGACGGACAGCAGCACCGCGCAGGTCCTGCAGGCGCTCGCGGCCGGCAATCCACTGCTGGTGACCGATCCGGCGCGAACCGTCTGAGCCGATCGTCACCGTTGGGAGCTGCCGACGTGCCGCAGGCGGGGCAGGAGGCCTCCGCAGCGATAACTGTCGACGTCCGCCCCGGAATCGCCGCGAATCTCCGAGGACGGTACGGACAGCGTCCTGTACGGCGATGACCTGCAGCCAGTAGGTCGTGCCGAGGAGGTCGCGCCAGACCCGCTCCAGGTGGTGCGAAAGCGTCCCGAGCCGAGCTTCCCGACACATCGGCGCAGACGGAACCCGTAAGGTTCCCCGCATGGTGACTGCGACCGTCCGTGAGTGGCGCGACGAGGAAGGGTGGGGGGTCTCGACTCCCCGAGACACCCGGTGGTTGTTGGAGCCACTACTCCCACATCGAGATGGAAGGGTTCCGCAGGCTGTCGCCGGGACAACAGGTGGACCTCCAGTGGGAAGCCCCCGGCTTCAAGCAGGATGGGTACAACTACCGGGCAGTGAGCATCGTGCCTCGGTCGGCCTGACATCCACACCTGACAGTCGGGGTGCCGCAAGATCCTTCTCCGAGATCACCGTTCAAGTCTGCTCCCCCTGCGAGCCCAGCGCCGCAAGATCCGCAGGCTGGCGCCGCGCCTGGAGACTCGCGGACCGGATCATGCCCACCGGCCCCTGCCGCAGGACACCGACCTGGCCCGCGCCATCGCGGTCCTGGCGCGGGCCCAGCAGGACGCCACCCGGAACCGGCAGCAGATATCCAACCAGCTCCGCTCGCTCCTGCGGGAGTACTACCCATCCGCCCTGGACGCCTTCGCCCCCTGGCAGAACGGCCTGTGCCGGCCCGAGGCCCGCGAACTGCTCAGGCTCGCTCCCACCCCGGCCAGGGCAGCGCGGCTGAGCCGCGCGCAGCTGCAGGCCGCGCTCAAGCGCGCCGGCCGCAAGCGGGGCATCGAGGCGGAGGCAGACCGGAGCCGCGAGGTCTTCCGGGCCGAGTGGGCCCACCAGCCGCCACTGATCGAGGACGCGCTCGGCAAGCAGATGCTCGCCCTCCTGGGCCAGCTGGAGGCCGCCTGCACCGCCGCCGACGACCTCGCCAAGGCGGTGGAGGAGGCCTTCCCTCAGCACCCGGACGCTGAGATCATCCTCAGCTTCCCCGGACTCGGCGTCCAGCTCGGCGCCCGGGTGCTGGCCGAGATCGGGGACGACCACCAGCGGTTCGCCGACGCCCGCGGACTGAAGGCATACGCCGGCGCCTCGCCCATCACCAGGGCCTCCGGCAAGAAGTCGAGCATCACCCGGCGACGGGTGAAGAACGACCGCCTCAACCACGCCGGTTACCTTTGGGCCTTCGCGGCTGCGAACGGTTCACCTGGGGCCAAGGCCCACTACCGCCGACGGCGTGACGAGCACGGAGTCCGGCACGCGGCTGCCCTGCCCAACCTCTTCAACCGGATGCTCGGACAGCTCTACCACTGCCTGCAGGACCACGAGTTGTTCGAAGAGGGGACGGCGTTCCCCGTCCCGATGGCCGCTGCGGCTTGACTCTTAGATTCGTGAGGTGTCTCTGGGTCATGGGCCAGGCGAGCTACCGAGCTGCTCCACCCCGCGTCGGTAGCACGACCATAAGCCACTCCCGGTACGCCGGGCACCCGATTTTCCAAGCCTGGCTGTCGCAGAGCGCGTCGATGCTCCCAGGCGCGCACAAGCCCGCGCCGTTTGAGGCGTCCGGGCAGCCATGCCTGCGGCCTCTGCCTGCCGGTAGGGCGCGCCACCGCGATGGCGTCCCACCGGGTGGTGTAGCCGATCAAGGCGCCGGAATCCGCAGCTCGGGGGCTGCGATTCCACCGGACCGGGGGTTCAACTGGCCTCAGCAGGGCGCCTCGAGGACTGCCGCCTCTGCGGAGATCGCCAGGGGCCTCGTGCCGGAACGCGTAGTCCTTGATCCCCTACACCACCACGCGGGACACGACCTCTGTGTGATGCCGAAGTATCCACCGAACCGGTTGCCGCTGCCGCTTCTTGACGATCTGCGGCTCGAAGCTTAGGGCCCCACCAGCAAAAGCTGGTGGGGCCCCTTCAGCGCTAAGCAGCTATTGAACTGCCTCTACGCGTAGCAATGCCAAGCGGTCCATCGGGCAGGCTGGCCTACGCCTCGGCCCGGGGTACCAGTCCCTGGAAGTGGCCTCGCGACAGTCGTTCGACCGCTCGGGTGATTTCAGCACGAGTCACGCGAGGGACGACCACAAGATTGGCCACAGCGAAAGATCCATCCGACTGCACTTCATCGGCAACTTCTTGCGCTAGGCGCTCAGCATCGTAGACGGTCAGCTCAAAGGTGGCGCCAGAGGAGACCACCTTCACACCAACCAGATAGCCTTTCGCTTCCGTTTCGACTTCATACCCTGATAGGTAGTCGGGAAACTGCAGGTCGTACACTGCCCGCCACTCCTTCCTTACTTTTTAGTTCTAATCTTCGCCAATTCCTCCGCGTACCTCTCAGGAGTGAGATTCGCCCCTGGCGCCGGAACGATCTCAAAATGACGAGGATCTTTCCCTCGCTGAATCACCCGAAGCGTATCAGGGAAGCTTGACTCGTCAATCTGATGCGGAATGAACCCCTTCGAAGAAACGCTTCCGGAATTGTCGAATACCGAAACCCCGTGCGTTTCACGTACGAATCCAGTTTCAGGATCGACCTTGTAATCGTTCGGTCTCGGAGAGAAGTTCGGTGATTCTCCAGGCCTGGCACCGCGAAAGCAGTCGCCGGGATTGGCGTTGTGAACGAGTACCGGAGTCTCACCGGCGAGCACATAGTACGTGTGGAGGTCTTCGACGGTGAGGTTGTAGGTGCGTACTCGCTGGTCGAAGGCACGGGTGGCCTGGACACGGACGGTCCTTCCGTCTCTGCTCAGCAGGGTGGATCCCGCTCGCAGGTCATGGGCTTTGACCCAGCGCTTTTCCGTTGGGTTCCAGAAGGGGTGCTCGTAGGTGGCGGTGAGCTTGCGGGGTCCGTCGGGGGTGTCGAGGGTGATTTCGTCGAAGTGTTTGTCGCCGTCGGTGATGATCAGTCGTGTGACCTTGCGCGGCGCGGTCTTCCCGGTGAGCGGGTCGGTAGCGACTACTGTGTCGCCTGCCTTAATGCTCTCAATGTTCTTCGCAGGGCCGCTGGCCATGAGTACTTTGGTGCCGGCCACGAAGCACTTAGTGCACGTCTCCGTCTCAGCGCGTTCTTCCCGGGCTTCGCGAAGGGCTTGGTCGAAGTCGTCGCTGAAGCGGTGGACGCCGTCGTTGGCCATGTCCAGGCCGCCTCCGGTCATGGCTATCCCGCCGCTGACCGCCAGAACTGCTTCGACGCAGCCAGCACCCAGTGTCTCGGGGCACAGCAAGACTCCGCCGCCTCCGCCTACGATGCCCTCCGTGATTCCCACGTCCGTTATGAAGCCGCCGCCAACGCTCTCGAGGAGGTCAGCCGCGAGCTGCGGGCTGTTGTCCCAGAACGCCTTCGCATAGGGGCTGACTGTGTTGACGGTGTCCTTGAGCCACCCCGGTATCCAGCTGCCGTCGTCATCGTCCTGCTGGCTGTTCTTCTTCCGCTGTTCCTCGACCCACTGCCGAAACCGCGCCTCTTCCTGCTGCTGTTTGACGACTGCGGTGTGGTAGGCCTCCGTCGCCGCCTGTGCCGCGGCCGTGGCGTCCTTGCCTGCTGCCGTGGCTGAGTCTCGGGCGTTCTGGGCGGCCGTCCAGGCCGAGTCGGCGGAGCCCCGTGCGGAGTCGGCCGAGTACTGGGCGGAGGTGGCCGAGGTGACGGCTGCGGCTGCGGCGTTTTCCGCGTCCTGCTGGGCGTTGCGGGCGGTCTTGGCCGAGGAGGCGGCGTCCTTGGCGGACTGTTCGGCCTGGGCGGCGTAGCCGTTGGCCTGGGTGGCGTACTTCTTCGCGTCGTTGGCCGCTGCTTCGGCTTGTCTGCGGTACCCCTCGGCTTCGGACGCGGCTTTGGCTGCGTTGGCTGCTGCCCTGCCCGCTTCGGCCGCATTCTTCTGGGCGGTGGCGGCGATGCCCGCGGCCTGCGCGATCAGCTGCTGGATCTGCCCCTCGTGGGTGGCGGCAAGCTGGTCCTGACGCTGGGCCTTGTACTGGCCGACCGTGATGAAGGCGTGCAGCAGGTCGGAGGGACCTTCCAGAGCGATGCGGGCGGCGGCCTTCAGCTGGGCACCGTTGCTCTTGTTGTCGGTGTCGGCGAGCTGGGCGGCGCGGACGCGTTCGTCCTGGGTGCGTGCCTGGGAGTCGTCGGTGGTGATGAACTGGCGCAGGGCGTCCGTTGTGTCAGTGTTGAGTGCGGTGCGTCCGGCCTGTTGTTCGATCGGGCCAGCGTTCGCGATGGTCCGGGCGACGACGAGGCGCATGTCCTGCTTCATGGCCTCGTACTGGCCGGTGGCCAGAAACGCAGTCACCGCGGCAGCGTCGCCTTCCAGAGCCTTGGCGGCGGCGGCGCGCGCGTCGGCGGAGCCAGCGACCAGCGCAAGGCCTTCGACATCCTGGCGGTCGTCCTGGGCGCTGGCTTCCTGGCGGCCTGTGCGGATGTAGGCGGTGATGTCCGCGTCGGTGCCGGCCAGGGCGACCAGGGCTGCGAACTGGCTCCACGGGCGGCCGGTCTTCGCCGTCGCCAGGGCCACCTTGCGGGCTTCGGGCGCGATCTGCGCGGGGTCGGCGCCGGGCTGGGCGGCTTGGTCTGCCAGCTTCGCCGCCTCAGTCTGCAGGTCCTTGGCCTGCTGCACGGCTGCTTGCTGTGCCGCGGTGCGCTGGTCCTCCTGCGATTTGAGGTCCCGCGCCCGGGCGATGCCCTCATTGGTACGGGCGGCCAACTGCTCGGCGTCGATACGCACGGCCAGGTCGTGGACCTTCTGGGCCTTGGCGACCGCCGCACTGGCCACGTCGGCGTCCTTCTTGGCCTCCTTGGCGTGCGCGGCGGACTGCTTGGCGGCGGTCGATGCCTCGCCCGCGTGCTTGGCCGCGTCGTCGGCGGCCTTGGCCGCGTTCTCGGCATGCGTGGCCGCATCGTTCGCGGCGTCACGGGCCTCCCCGGCAGCGGAGGCGGCCTCCTGCGCCAGCGCCTGGGCGGCGTCGGCGGCACGGCTTGCCTCCCGGGCGTGGCGGTGTGCGGCGGCCGCGGCGTTCTGCGCTTCGGCGGAGTGAGCACCGGCCTGGTCGGCGTAGGAGTTGGCCTGGTCGGCCGCGTCCGCGGCGTCGCTGGCGTTGCTGCCGGCGCCGCTTGCCGCCTTGGCCGCATCCGCAGCCGACGCGGCCGCGGTCCGTGCTGAATCGGCGGCCTGGGCAGCGGCGTGCGCGCCTGCGGCGGCGTCCCGGGCGGTCTGGGCTGCCTTGCGGGCGGTTCCGGCCTGGCCGGCGTCGAGGGCCGCGTTCGCGGCTGCGTCGCGGGCCTGGGAGGCCGCCTCTGCGGCGCCGTCCGCGGCCGCGGCGGCAGCCGAGGCGGCGTTGGCGGCCACCCGGGCGGCATCGGTGGCCGCGTTGGCGGCGTCGATCGCGGTCTGCGCGGCGGTGGCCGCCTGCTGGGCGGCGCTCGCCGCGCGGGCGGCGGCCACCGCCGCGTGCTGGGTGTCCTTCTGGGCCGCCTGGGTCTCCGCGGCGGCCTTCTGGGCGGCTTCCTTGGCCAGTTTCGCCGCGGTCACCGCACGGGCGGAGGCGTCCTTGGCGGCCTGGGTCTGCTGCCCGGCGAGCTTGCCCGCCTTCGCCGCCTGATCGGCCAGCTGCGCGATCGTGGCGTGTTCCTGGTCGTGGGCGCGGGCCACGTACTGCCCGACCTGGAGGAACTCGTGGATGTCGTCGGGGCTGCCGTTGATCGCGATACGGCCGGCCGCCTGAACGTTCGGCCCGCCGGCATCGATGATCTGCGCGGTCTGGACGCGCTCGTCCTGTTGCCGCTCGGTGTACTGGTCGTTGTCGAGGAAGTTCTTGATGTCCTCAGGGGTGCCGTTGAGGGCGGCCTGGCCGGCCTTTCTCACCAGCGGGCCGCTGACATCGATGATCTGCGCGATGCGGATGCGCTGGTCTTGCAGCAGCGGCGCCTTCCAGCCGTCCTTCAAGAACGCCTGCAACTGGTCGGGCGAGTCGCTGTCCAGGGCGGTGCGGGCGGCCTGCTGGAGGTAGGTCCCGCCGACACTGGCGACCTGCGCGGTAGCGACGCGTTCGTCCTGGAACTGTATGTCGGAGGCTTGAGCCAGGAAGTTCTTGATGTCGTCGTCACTGCCGACGAGGGCGGCTTCGGCGGTGGCACGCACGCCGGGCCCGCCGGTCTCCCACAGCCGCACCACCTTGGCGCGGTCGGTGTCCGGAAGCGCACCGCCGGCTGCGGTTGTCGGTGGGGTCCCGTCGGCTCTGGCAGGTGCGGGTCCCAGCAGGCCCAGTACCAGCACGCTGGGCAGCAGACCCAGACACAGCACGCGGACCGCCTGCTGTGTCCCTGCCGCCACGCGCCGCGGGCGTCGTGGATGTCTCACTGCGGACTCGATTCGTCTCATATTTTATGGGGGGTTGTGTGCACCGGCTCGCACAGGGACCCGACTGATCACAGGCCCGTGCGCGGCCGGGCCCGAGGGGCGGCCCGTCGGTGTTCCGCGGATCCGTCCCTCGAACGGTGTGTGGAACGTCAGTTGACCGGTGCGAGGCGGACTTCGTCGTGCAGGCCCTTGGCGTCCACGCCGGTGAAGAGGCTGACGTGGCCGTCACTCCAGCGGACGAGGATGTCGTTTGCGGCCGTGTCGGCGGTGAACGCGCCCGCGGCGACCACGGCGGCGTCCTTCCACTCCGAATTCCTCGGCCGGATCCTGACCTCACCGGGCAGCGCCTTGCCGGTCAGGCCCGGGTAGAGGGTGGTCTCGCCGTCGACCCAGCCCACCAGCAGGTCGTCGGTGGCGTTGCCGGTGAACGATCCGGTGGTCAGCCGCTCGGCGTAGGGCCAGGTGGTGGTGTTCTCGGCGACGATCTGCGTCTGCTTGCTCAGCCCGTTGGCAGCCAGATCAGCGAAGACCGACACGTGGCCGTCCTTCCAATCCACCAGCAGGTCGTCGCGGTGGCCGATCGGGGTGAAGCGGCCGCCGGTCAGCACACGCGCGTCGTCCTTCCAGGCGGGAGTGTTCCGCGGGGCGAGCTGCTTCTCACCGTGGAAACCCTTGGCATCCACCGTGGTGTACTGGGTCATCTCGCCGTCGCTCCACCGCACGACGAGCCCGTCGGTGCCACCGCCGGTGGCATTGACACCGGCGATCGAGACGGCATGCGTCCAGATGCTCTTACGGGGCGCCAACTGGTACTCGGCGGCGAACGGGTGCGCGGGATCGTCGCTGTCGCCGCCCTGGTAGAGGGTGACCTCGCCGTCGTCCCACAGGACGATCAAGTCCATGTGCCGGCTGCCGCCCGCGGAGCCGCCGGTGTAGTAGCCCCCGGACATCTGCACGGCGTGCTTCCACGGCGCGTTCGCGAAAGGCGTGCTGTAGACGACCTGCTGGACCCAGCCCGCCAGATCGTCGACCCGGGCCGCCACCGCCCCGGTACGGGTCTCGGACGGGTCGGTGCCCAGACAACCGCCCTGCCAGGAACGGCTGCTGACACCGACGACAGCCGTGTGACCTGCGGCGGTGCTCAGCACCGGACCGCCGGTGTCGCCCTTGCAGATCGCCGCGCCGTCCGACTTCCCGGCCAGATCGACCGTGGTGGCCCCGACATTCTGGGTGGTGAAGGCGGCGGCGTGCACCTGGTCGGGCACCCACTCCTCGCGCGTACGCCCATACCCCGCGGCCTGCACCTCGTCCCCCACACCGGGCGCCGTACCCGCCACCGGGATCGGGGTGATACCGCTGACGGGCTTGGGCAGTTGAGCCATCACCACATCCCGGTCCGTACGGGGCGCGAGGTTCACCACCTGCTCGGCGGTGCCGCCGATGGTCGCCGTCGTCTTCAGCTTCGGCGCGCCGGGGGCAAGGGGGCCGCCCGGGGTGTCGGTGAAACAGCTCGCCGCCGTCAGCAGCCACTGCGGAGCCACCAACGTGGCCGAACAGCCACGCTGGCCGCCGATGTCAAGCCGTGCGGTGGCGGTGGACACCGCGTCAGGAGCCTGCGGGCCCGATACGGCGGCCGCGGGCGTGCCCGACAAGGCGGCGACAGCCAGCGACGCAGCGGCCATCAGACCGGAAGTCCGCGCGAGGCGCGGACGGAAGCCAGACATGAATGTTCCCCGTTTCAGTACAGGATCGGTGAGAAGGCAGGGCCAGGTCGGTCGGTCACCCCGTGACGCGCAGTTCCACCAGAACAGTGGACGCACCCCCGGCGGTCCCCTCACCGACGCTCTGATAGCCGTTCTTCGCCACGCTCACCGTCTTGACCGGCGCCGACGGGTCCCCCTGCGGCTTCAGATCCGCGCTGACCGGGTGATCCGCGGTCTCCAACGCGATGACGTGCGGGAGCGCCAACGTGAGATAACCGGTCTTGGCGACGGCCTTGAAGCAGTCGGCCCCCTGCGGGTTCCCGCCCTGGCCCTGCACGGTGAGGACCCTGATCTGCTGGGCCGATTCATCACACGCGGCAAGGGTGATGTGCCCGTCCCCCTTGATCAGCCTGATGCCCTTGTCATGCTGAATCTGATCCGCGTTCGGGTAGGCGAAGTCCTCCACCGCGGACGGTGGCGTGTCGTTTCCCGACGGCGGCTGCGGATCCGCAGAAGCGAGCACCGGCGTGCCCGCCAGCGCCAGGACAGCAGCAAACCCCGCGAGCGGGAGCATCCTGCGGATGCGAGGAGTCACCCGGATTCCTTTCCAGGCACGGGTGACGGCATGACGGAATAACATCTGCAGCCCCCGGTGCACACAGACGTAAAGCAAAAATAAGTGGTCAGTCGTGATCCTAAAACGACGTCAGAAGTAGACCAACGTAATAAGACTCACAGACGACCCACTGAACCTACACCGCAGATTCACAGTCAGGACATGGGTATAGCGCCACCGACATGACACATCACCCACCAAAGATCCTGAGCCGGGCTGATACCCAGACTGGCGTCATAGTTGCGAGCCGAGATGCTGTTCCAGGTCCTGGTGGCAGCGAGCCGCCGCCGGGGACTGGGGCGCCTACGCGGCCGAGGTCAGCCACCGCCACCATGACGTCTGAATCCAAAGACAAGGGAGCAACACAGATGCTGCTACGTGATGTTGAGTACGGCGACGTCGACGCCTACGTCCGGATGCGATGCGACCCGGTCATGATGGCCGAGCTGGGCGGCCCGCTGCCTCGCGAAGGCATGGAGGCGAAGGTCCAACGTGATGTTCAACGGGTGGCAGCGGACACCGACTGGACAAAGATGATCGTGCCCGATGAGGCCCAGCTGGACGTGGTCGCGGGAACCGTGACGTTGTGGCCCCACGACGCAGACGGCGAGCGCATCTCCGAGATCGGCTGGATGGTGCTGCCGGAATACCAGGGACGGGGACTCGGGAAGCAGGGCGTCCGCACGTTGCTTGAGCTGGCCCGCGACGACGGCCGGTGGGGGCTGATACATGCATTTCCGGCAACAACCAACGCCCCGTCCAACGGCATCTGCCGCGCCCTCGGCTTCCGATTCCTGGGCAAGCAAGACGTGCCCTTCGCCGGTCGAGTCCTGCAAACCAACCACTGGAATATCGACCCTCGCACCGACCTGACCTGATACCGGGTCCGCAGCACGCCAGAGCCCCGCGCAGAGCTTCGGGGGCGGGAGCCATTCAGAGAGTTCCAATACCCGACTCCACCATTACATGTCGAGAAGTCCCACGTCGAAGACGCTTGGGTCCGCGCGGGCCAGCGGGCGGCAGCTCGATTCGGGGGAACCCGCTGATGAAGTGGAACCTGCGGATGGTCGCCGCCCAGCGTGACATCTGGAAAGCCTCTGAACTGCAGCGGATACTCGCGGACGCCGGACTGGTGATCTCCGCGGGCAAGATGTCTCACCTGTGGTCGGGCCGGCCACTGACCGTCCGTCTCGATGACCTCGACATCATCTGCGAGGTGCTGGACTGCACACCCGCCGACCTGCTCGTCCCGGAGAAGCGGGCCGATCGTCAGCCCACCCCGGCGATGGAGACGGAGAAGCAGGTCGTGGGCGGCACCCCAATCCGTCACCAGCGGCGGACCGGCCGCTCGGGGCCGCCGCTATGAGACGGCCTGTTCGACGCTCACGGCGTTGGGCCACCCGCAGCTGCCGGGACTGCCTGGGATGGGGCTGGTTCGACCGCCCCCGCTGCAAAGCATGCTGGTGTTTCGTCGCGAAGGCGACGAGCCGGCACTGCGACATCTGCCACCGCGACGTCGCGGCCATCGACGGCGTCTGTCGGCTCTGCCGCCGCCAGGCCGGTCTGATCGCCGGCCCGCACAACAAGACGCGCGTCGACCTGACGGCCGCCGCCCGGACCGGGCACCAGCTGTTCATCATCGGCACCCTGCGGTCTCGCGGCGGACCTCCGCCCCGGCAGGCCCCGCCGGAGCCGACCAGGGTTACGTTGCACTCCGTCCCGCCCCGCTGGACGGAGATCATGCTGTTCGACATGCCCCGCAACCTGCGCGGTGTCAGCAGCAAACTGCCATTGCTGGACCTGGAGTTGGCCGCGTTCCTGACCAACCGTGCCGCACGGATCGCGGAACTGCGGGGCTGGCCGTCTCGCACTGTCGGCTCGGTGGGACGCCGCATCCGCATCCTTTGCGCGGTCCACCGACCAGGCGAGCGAAGCAGGGCCTCGACCATCTCCCAGATCACCCACACCGCAGTGCCCGCCAATCTCGTCCTGGAGGTGTTCGAGGACCTGGAGATCTTCCTCGACGACCGGCCCGACTCGCTCGACCGGTGGTGCCAGAAGCACTTCGCGTTCCTGGCCCCGGCCATCCGGGCGGAACTGGACACGTGGATCGGGCTCCTGCGGCACGGGACTTCCCGCCGCAGACCATGGGCCCGCTCCACGGTCGTCACCCTGCTCAGGCTGGTCCTGCCGTTCCGGCTCGACCGCGCTGGAGCAGAGGATCATGATGCGCAAGCGAGGCCTGACCGAGGAAGCTGCCACCGCCTCCATCGACCAGGCATGCCGCATGCTGCGGCTGCCCACCATCCGCCAGCAGTTCAAGGAGATGGCCGATGGCGCCAGCCACGACCAGATGTCTACCACGGCTTCCTCGCCGAACTGCTGATGGCCGAGTGCGATCCAGACCGGCACGGAGTCCTACCGCCTCGCCCACACCCGCGCGCAAGCCGAACGGGCCAGCTGACCTGGGCGGAAAGACCAGGCTGTCGGTCGTTCTATGCCGGGGAAACGGTCGACAACAGTCCTGCCGCCTGCAGATACGCGGCCGTGTCCTCGTGGGTGTCAAAGAACAGATCCGCATGGCGCAGACCGTCCCGGTCATGCGTTGAAGTGAACCCAGCGACCCGACATCCCGCCGCCTTCCCGGCAGCCACCCCTGCTGGCGCGTCCTCCACGACCAAGCACGCCGACGGATCCAGGCCGAGAGCAGCGGCCGCCTTCACATAGCACTCGGGCGCAGGCTTGGCCTGCACCACATCGCCCCCATAGACCTGAACCCGCGGCAGGGGAAGGCCAGCCGCCGCGAATCGGGCATGCACGGATCCCCGGTCGCCCGACGTAACGATGGCCCACGCATCCACGGACAGTCCCAACAACAGCTCGACGGCACCGTCCACTGCCGGAAAGGTATGTTGCTGCTGATCCAGGAGCTGGTCGAGCACCACGCGCTCCTGTGACGGATCCAGTTCCGGGGCCGCCAGCGCCACCGTGTCCTCCGGACGTCGGCCAAAGGTCAACGGCCAGACCGCATCGGCATTGAGGCCCCGCAGCCCCGCCCAGGTGTCCCACACACGCCGATGCGCCGCCGTCGAGTCGAGCAGAACCCCGTCCACGTCAAACAGCACCGCACTCAGCGTCATGATTGCTCCCCCTCCAACAGCTCGGCTGGGGGTCGTCCAAGGACGGACGACCCTCGCAGTGACATCCAATCTCATCGACATCGATCATGATGACCGGCCCCGAGTGACTCCCCAATCCACATCGGAACGACATCCACAACCAGTGACACAGCCAGGATGAGAACGGCCACCGCGTCGAGTCCGCCCGGGCCCGCTCGCGGGCCGGGAACGCACCCCACCTCGTTGCCCTTGTCCGCGCCGGAGCCCGCTACGAACGCGGCCAGCCAATCGAACGTCCTGGAGTGATCGCCGCATGAACACCGTTGCTCTGCGACCGGCGGCCCCGGCCGACAGCGAGTTCTGCTTTCAGCTCCACAAGGCCGCCATGGGCGACTACGTTGCGGCGGTCTGGGGCTGGGACGACGAAGATCAACGCGCCTATCATGAGCGCGGGTTCGATCCCGATCGATGGCAGGTCATCACCGTCGATGGGGCCGACGCGGGCATTTTGGTCGTCGAGTACCGTGCGACCGAGGTCTACCTGGCACGGATCGAACTCCATCCCCACCACCAAGGGCGAGGCATCGGTGCCCAGCTGATCCAGTCCCTGATCGATACTGCAGCCCGCCGGGGCCAGCACCTAATCCTTGACGTGCTCGTGATCAATACCCGCGCTCATGCCTTCTACCAGCGACACGGATTCCGGGAGGTGGCCCGGCACGGAGAGAACAACAGGAAGATTCGCATGCGCTTCACCCATCGGCAGACCAACGAGTGAAGATGTCTGACCACCCGATCCACACGTCTTGACGATCGCCCGGCTCCCACTGGACGAACGGCCGAACGGCATGTCGACAGTCACGCAATTTTCCACCAACGGCGTCAACTCCCCCGCCCCCACGTTCGAACGAAGCCGGTTTCTCCCGCCGCCGGTGATCCGCATGTGGTTCGCTCCGGTCGGCTCAGCTGATAAAAGGCTGGTTCGCGTCCCGTCTCGTGCCTGAAGATTCTCGGTGTGGCAGACACGGAACCTACCGAAGAAGAGACGCCGGACGGGCTGCTGGGCTGGTGCCTGGTGGCCAACGTGGCGCAGGAAACCGCGCACGGCGAGAGCGGTCTCGACATCCAGCGCGGCACAAAGCACTTCCCCGTAGGCGCCCTGCTGTGGATCCCGCCCATGCGCTGGGACCCCGGCTGGGGTCGCTGGCATGCGGTCGGGCGGCACAGAGGCAACGGCCGCCGGTACGTCAACATGGTCGTGCGCGCGGATGACCTGGAGAACTTCCGAGTCAAGGGCGTCTACAGCGAAGGACTCGTCCGCAGCCTCAACGGCTACGATCACGACCCGGCCGCCCCGCGGACCCTGCAGAGCCCGTGGACTCGCGAGCGGGCCCAGAGCTGGGCGGACGGCCGGAACCAACCCCGGGAGGGCATCGTCATCGACGGCCAGCGTCACCCGCGGATCTCCGTTCCCAACCCTCCGCCGGCAGAGCTCCAGGTCGGCGGCGAAATCCTGCACCTCGCCCAGTACGGCACCAGGGGACCCCACTACAGTCGCATGCCCCCTCCCGTGGAATGGGTCCCCCAGACCTGAGACGTAGCGTTCAAACATGTGGGCGGGGACGTTGACGCCGCTGGGGCGTGTTTCAGAAGTGGATCTTGATGTGTCAAGATCCACTTCATGGGAAGGCACGACCTGACGAATGCGCAGTGGGCGAAGCTGGAGCCGCTGCTCCCGGTTGCGGAGAAGTCCGGACGGCCGCCGGTGCACACCAAGCGGCAGCTGATAGACGGCATACGCTGGCGCACCCGCGCCGGTGCTCCGTGGCGGGACGTGCCTGAGCGGTACGGCCCGTGGGAGACGGTGTACGGACTGTTTCGGCGCTGGCAGCGGGACCGCACCTGGCACCGCATCTTCGAGCAACTGCAGGCCGGGGCCGACGCCGAAGGACTGATCACCTGGGACGTCTCGGTGGACTCCACCATCGCCCGCGCCCACCAGCATGCGGCGGGTGCCCGCAAAAAGGGGATCTGCAGATCGAGCCGGCCGGTGGTGTCTTCACCGAGCCCGACGACCACGGGCTCGGACGCTCCCGGGGCGGGCTGACCACCAAGCTGCACCTGGCGGTCGAGCAGGCCAGAAGCCGATGTCGCTGGTGATCACGGCCGGGCAGCGCGGTGACTCCCCGCAGTTCCAGGTGGTCCTGGGACGCATCCGGGTGCCTCGGCTCGGGCCGGGCCGTCCGCGTACCCGGCCGGACAAGGTTCGCGCCGACAAGGCGTACGGCTCCCGCGCGAACCGCGCCTACCTGCGCCAGCGCGGTATCCGCTGCACGCTCCCGGAGAAGCGCGACCAGATCGCCAACCGCAAGAAGCGCGGTTCTCACGGTGGCCGGCCGCCGAAGTTCGACAAGGCCGACTATAAAGAGCGCCACGCGGTGGAGTGCGGAATCAATCGCCTCAAACGCCACCGCGCGGTCGCCACGAGATACGACAAGCTCGCTGTCCGCTACGAGGCGACCGTCCTCATCGCAGCCATCAACGAGTGGTTGTGACCCCTTCATCCCGCCTGCGCGGGGTGTCGGTGGCGAGTAGTTCCTGCAGGAGTTCAACAATGAGATCGGGCTGTCCTACGAACGGGGAGTGGCCCGTCTGCCACTCGCGCACGTCGGTGCAGCGTGAGGCCATCTTCCGTTGCAGGCCCGGGTCGATGGCCCGGTCCCGTCCACATACGACGTAGGTGGAGGGAGTGTGCTTCCAGCTGTGGCGCTCTGGCACTCCTCGCCCGCAGCCGGGGGCTTGCGCACGCAGCAGGCCAACTGCCCAGGCGGCGAGAGGTTCAGGAGAGTCACCGTAGAGGGTGTCGACAGCCCGGTCGGGATGCAGGCTGGTCGAGCCGTCGGGCTCGGGGTTGATCGCGCTCTGGAGCTGTGAGGACGCCCCACCCAGACCGGCCGCGCTCTCGCCGACATCCAGCACGAAGGCCGCCAGATAGACCAAGTGTCCCGCTCCGCGCACCCCGGTGATCACTGACCCGCCGTAGGAGTGACCGAGCACAATCGGAGGCTCCTGCAGCGCGTCGATGGCAGCTTGGACCACGGCTGTGTCAGCGGGCAATGAACCCCGGTGGAGCTCGGGAACGACAACCTCGGTCCCTGCAGTCCGCAAGCGTTCTGCCACCACGGCGAAGTGCTCAGGACGGTGATACAGGCCGTGAACGAGCACCACGGCGGCCAATTCGCCCGCCTCCTCAGGTCGGCGTCAGGCCAGTGATACTAGCTCTGGACCATGGCCGGCGGACGTCCCACACGGCATCGCGGGGACGGAGCGTCGAGGACATCTCAAAGGTGTCGTCGCGCACGAAACGCGCCATCCGACCCGCGCGATCACGTACGGGTGAGGAGCGCGCGTAGGGAATCGCACCCGAGACCGGACCTGGCCCCTACCCTGGCAGTGACAAAGGTGCCAGGAGGGGCAAAGCCGTGATGTCTCAAGATGCATCCCCCAACCCGTACGCCGACCCGCTGGTGTTCGGCCAACGCCTGCAGATCCTGCGCACGCGCAGGGGTATGACCCGAGAACAGCTCGGTGGGCTGGTCGGTAAGTCCGGTTCCTGGGTCAAGGGCATCGAGACCGGTCGCCTGGGGACACCCAAGCTCGACATGATCCTGCGCATCGCCGAAGTGCTGCGCGTGCGGGATCTGGCGGATCTCACCGGCAGCCAGTCCATGCACACCCACCTGTTCACCGGCCCCGGCCACCCACGGCTCCCCGCTGTGAAGGCTGCGGTCGACGCCTTCCCGGTGACCACGCAGCGCGCGGCGCCGCCGGCCGCGCACCTTCAGGCACGTCTTGCACGGGCCTGGTCGGCGCGACACTCGGCGCCGAACCACCGCGAGGTGATCGGAGCACTCCTGCCGGGCCTGATCGGCGACGCACAGCTGGCCGTGCGGCAGGCCGAGACCGGCGCAGGCCGGAGAGCCGCGCAGGCCGTGCTGGCCGAGGTCTATTCACTGACCCAGTTCTTCGTGGCCTACCAGCCCGATGCTGCCCTGTTGTGGCGGGTGGCCGAGCGGGGACTGGTCGCTGCGCAGGAGTCGGAGGACGCGCACGCGATCGGGGTTGCCGCCTGGCTGGCGGGCCAGGCCCACCGGGATGCGGGGCCAGGGCACTTTGAGGCTGCGGACGCGGTGAACCTCGAAACCCTCGCCTATCTTGAACCGCTCCTGCCCGACGCTTCCCACGAGGTTATCGCGATCACCGGTGCGCTGACCTTCGAGGCCGGATACACAGCGGCCCGGCGCGGTCAGACCGGCACGGCGTGGCGGTACTGGGACCAGGCACGTGAGATGGCAGCCCGGCTGCCTGAGGACTACTCCACCCTGTCACCTCCTTCTCCCGGGCCATCATGGGCGCGCACGCCGTCACGGTGGCTGTCGAGCTCCACCAGGGCGGCGAGTCGGTGCGTCAGGCCGCTGCGGCGGATGCCGCCACGATCCCGTCCAGGCCGCGCCGGGCCCGACATCGCATCGAGGAGGCTCGCGGTTACCACCTCGACGGACAACCGGACGCCGCGCTCGCCACGTTGAACCAAGCGCACGAGGCAGCCCCCGAGACGATCAAGTACAACGGCTACGCGAAGCGAATCGTCCTCGAAGAAACCGAGTCGAAGAACCCGGCCCGGCGCCGACGGGCATCCCAACTCGCAATAAAACTGGGCCTCTTGGCCGCATGAAGGTAAGGGGCACAATCTGTGCCCCTGCCCTCCCATCGCCGCTTCTACGGTCGAAGACCGCACGACCCCGGCGACCGCTCACGACGGTCCCGGGGCGTGGCCAACGCTGACTAGGAGCGTCGACATGACGAACGGTACCGCCCGCCCCCTCAAGCGCCCGACAAGCGCCAAAACGATGCTCCGCGTCTACACCGTCACACGCGAGGGCATCGTGACGCCGCCACACGCCACGGTGACCGTACCCTACGGTTTCGAGCCCGCACACGAGTTACTGAACGCCCAACTGCCGCTCTGCGCGTGCCGCCTGCACCGCACGGCAGGTACTGCCCGACGAACGGCATCCCCGGAACGCAAACCGGAACGCCACCGGTGGACGTCGAGATGATGCGGGACAGCGCCAGCCGACTGATCGGGCCGGACACCGCATCGTTGAAGGACGAGAAGTTGGCCGGGCTGACCGGTCAGATGCGCGGCCACATGCAGTTGATCATCCCGAAGATCGAACAAGCGGCCGAAAAGCTGCCGGAGGACGACGTGCCCCGGTACTGCGCGCTCGCCTGCATCGGCGAGGCCCGCGCCAAGCTGCGGGCCACAGCCGGCGATGGGCCGCACCGGGCTGTGGCCTACGCCCGGAAACTGGCCCGCTCCCTCATGGCCCTGTGCGACCACTACGAGGCACTGACCGGCGTGGAGATGTGCCTGGTGTGCGACCAGCCGATCAGAGACGGCGAGGACTCGGTGCCCCACGGCCAGGTCAGGACCTCCGCTGGCGCCGCCAGCGCAGGCCGCATCCACGCGCGATGTTCCCTCACCGGACGCCGTCGCCGCCGCTGACGAGCGCTCCTGAGCCCCCGGCGACCAGGGACCCCGCGGACAGCAGATGACCGCGGGACGCCAGCCAGCTCGGGTCATGACACGTACACGAGCCGGCCCCGTGCCGGACGAACCCGCATCAGACGCTGGAACGCCTCCAGCGGCACCACGGCGACTGCCGCCCACTCCCACCCGTAACCGCATACCGATGGAAGATCAGCCGATGACCGCCCACCCCACCAGCCCTTCAAGCCCCATCATGAGCCGGCTCGTGCCCTACCTCACCAGCCGCGAAGGCGAACACCCCGACCTGCTGTTATCGCTGCGCGGCACACACGGCCCCGACGGCGCCTGCAACTCGGCTACTGGGACGAACTCCGCGAGGACCGCGACCTGCGCGGCGTGCTGTGGGGCCGCTGCTCCCAAACGATCGGCGCCGACGGCCTGCCCACCGGCCGGCCACGATGGCGGATGGTCCAAAACGCCGTCTCGCGCTGCTGCGGAAGCACCGGTGATGACCGGCCGCCGAGGGATGTGGCTGATGATCGGCATGATGCGTGTGGTTGCCAACCCGTCGACGGTTCCGGCCGGGAAGGTGACTCTGCGGGGGCCATCCGCTCACCGCCGCCCAGACGGAGGCGAACCGGCGGGTCAGCCGCGACGGAGCGGCGAACGAGCACGGCTTCGCCGACCTGAAGAACTGGCGATCCTCACCAAGGTCCGCATGAACGCCCGACATGCGACCACGCTGCTGCGGGCGCTCCTCGTGTTGACGAACGCCGAGGTCCACCGCTGACGGACGATCACCTCCTACCGATCACACCCCCAACCGGGACGAGCATCCCAGCCGCGACCCACACGAGCCCCACGACCTTCAACTGTCGGATCCCAGCCGATGCCTGACGTTCTGTCCCGGGTGGTGCTTGACGGTGGGCCTAGACAACGTAGGGAGCCCCGTGGGGCTTGTTCGCTTTCACGTTACGGACCGGGACGTCGGTCGTCCGGCGGATGACCCGGACCTGGCCGTCCAGCTCGACGGTGATCGTTGTGTCCGAGACGTGCACGGTCACGGTCTGCCCTGCGTAGGGGCGGCCGAGGGAGACGACCTGCCGGCAGACCATGACGGTGCCCACCGCGCTGACCCGCCGCTGCACACGCACGGGCTCGATGCCTGGACGCGGGGGCGGGCCAGCCGGCCGCAGGCCCCCGCAGCCTGCGGACTTCCTCGCTGGTCAGCGGGTTGGGCCGCACCCGCAGCAGTTCCCGCGAGGACGGATCGAAGAACGACAGCGTCTCACCGTCGATGCGGATGCCCACCTGGCGGCCGCCGAGGATCTCCGCTGCCGGCACCTGGTGCCCGCCGAGACCCACCAGGCCACTGTTGTTCACCACCCGGTCCACCTCGGACGCCGCCCCGTCACCGGCCGGCAGCGGGGCCGGACCGGCCACACGCCCGCCCCGGACCGCCAGCCGTCCCAGATCCGCCACCGACAAGTGCGACCGCACGGTCTTGATCCGTGCTCCCGCGATCAGCAGATGGATCACCGAGGTGTCTGCCCAGAACGTCACCGTCAGCCCCGAGCGGGCCGGACCCAACCAGAACTGCTTGCCCGCGACCTGCAGATTCCCACTCGCAGGCACCACCCGCTCGAACTCCACCGGCCCACCGGACTCCACCGGCACCGCCGCTGGCACCTCAAGCTGGGCGGCAGGCACAGTCGAGGCTTCAGCCCGAGCCGGCCCCGGGTCCGAGTCCGAGTCCGCTGGGGGTGTCCGCTACTGCGGCACCAGCGCCAGCACTTGCACGCTGCCTGATGCCCTGCGTCAGTTGTAGACGACCCCCAGTCATAGGGCATCAAATGACGGTCTCAGGTGCGTAGTTGGGAGAAGGCGTGGCGATGTCGGGCAGATGCGCATGGTGTGTGAGTGGAGAGGAAAGAGCTTTCGCGTAACGCGCGCGACGGGCCGTGTGGGGTGCCGGGGATAACGACCGGGCTTGACGGGCAGGGATGTTCCGGCGCGGGAGGGGGAGCCATGGCGGACGGAAACGGCGGATCGTTACCGAACGGAGGGTCCGTGGATCCCGGGCCCGGGGATGCCGGATCCGGGGATCCGGGGCGCGCGGATACCGGAGCCAGGGATCCCGGTTCCACGGCGGCGGACCCGGACTCGGACCCTGGCGCAGCATCGCCCGAGCCCGGTCAGGGCCCGGGTCCCGCCCGGCGGGCCCTCGCCTGGGTGCGTGGGCACGGACCCCAGACACTGCTCGGTTCGCTGTTCGTCACCGTGGCCGGCACGGTCGTCTCGGTGCTGCTCACCTCGGTGGTCGGCGGCTCCACGCAGGGCGACACAAGCGCGAAGGCGTCGGCCGTGCACAGTGCGGGCGACGCGGCGTCGACACCCTCCTGTTCGGGCGAGGGGTGCGACGGCCTCGATCCGAAGGCCGCAGGGTGCGCGGACGACGCACGGACCCTCGCGAAGGACTGGGCCGGCCCCATGCAACTGGAGATCCGCTACAGCGTCGGGTGTCACACGGTGTGGGCCAAGCTGACCGGGGCGGCGGTCCGCGACACGGTGGAGATACGGACGTCACCGACCCGTCGGCAGATCGCGAGCGTGCGCACGGGGACTACGAAGTACACGCCGATGCTTCCTGTGACCATCTCGAAGGACTTCACCGCTCAGGCGACCGCCGTCGCGGTCAACCCCGAGAAACGCGCGGTCGCCCAGGGCCACGTGCTGACGGTCGCTGCTGACGCCGGGAACCTACCTCCAGGAACACCGGCTCCGACCGCTTCTGCCAACTAAGGGCTGTTCTGCAAAGATCTTCCAGGCTTGGCGATGGGCTATCCCGTGGCCGCTCGGGCGGCATCGAGGAACGTCAGCCGGTTGTCCTCCAGGTAGTCCCGTACGCTCTCGCCGTCGGGGAGCCCTTCCCACACCGTCCGGTTGAGGTCGAGGAAGTACGCACGTGCCGCGTCGTGCACGGGCAGGGGAACTGGATGCGGATGAGCCGCTCGCCGACCCACAACCTGTTCATGACGTCCTGGGTCCTCACCTGCCAGGGATGGGTGTGGTCGAACTCGGAAGGCCGGCTGAACGCGGAGCGTTCGGCCTCGGCAGCCACCTCGATGAACCGCTCCAGCAGCGCCGACCGTGTTCCGCGCGCCGAGCCTCCGACAGCGCGTTCTGCTGCCGTTGCCGTTCAGCGCGTTCCGCTGACAGTTGAGTCCTGTGCTGGACGAGGTAGGACAGCATGCCGCCGAGGACAACGCCGCCAACGATATGAGTGACACCCAGACCTGACCTGACATGGTGGTCATCGTGCCACGCCGTCGATCTTTGAGACGATCTCGCTGTGGCTGGTGTGATCACGGCGTCCGAGCCGTCCTGGATAACCCCGTTTACGGGGTTGAGCATGGTCAGTTTGGCAAGCTGATCAGCGCGCTACGACGCGAGGCGCTGATCCGGTCCGCGAGGGCCGGCCGTGGGGCCTCGCTGGAGGACCGGATTCTGCTGGTCGTTGCGTACTGGCGCACGGACCTGACTTTGCGCCAGCTCGCCCCGTGGTTCGGCATCTCGAAGTCGCCTGATCGACCGCTGGCGGGTCAGCGGCCGGCCTGCTGCATGTGCTCACGGACGAAGCGACCCAGTGAGCGAGTTCGGCAGACAGCACTACGGCTTGCCACGTACGCTCGCTGTCGACCGGATCCGACGTACGGACAGTCCGTTTGTGGTCAGCGCCCCTTTCGGGAGATGAGCCATGAGACGAAGCCTCGTCATCGCGGCTGCGGCCGTCCTGGTCGCGTGCACGGCATGCAGCCGCACCGGCGGTACTGGTGTCAGCAACGTCGTCGACAACTACCTCTACGACCTCGGCAACCGCGACTACGCGGCTGCCTGCCAGCAGCTCACCGACCAGCTACGGAAACAGTTGGGTGACTGCCCAGCCACGCTCAAGCGGCACCACGACAACCTGCCCGTCGGCGAGTACGCACAACTGCGCGACGCCCACGTCCGCAAGGTCACCTACGACAGGAAGAAAAACACCAAGGCCACGGTGTACCCGCAGGACATGAAGGTCGGTACCGGTCGCAGCGCGAAGCGCTCGATCGCGGCCAACCACGCCACCAACGGCCAAGGCCTCGAACTGGCCAAGGTCGGTACGGCGTGGCGCATCTCCGGTGGTGGGGTCTAACCTCAAACAGAGGGCCGCATCGGCATCAGGCGACGTGCCAGCGCATGGGTGCACTGCGAATGGCCGTGGACGCTTGACACCCGTCTCAGGAGGCACCGGGCCGTCGCGACTCGCTACGACCGTCCGCTACGAGGCCACCGTCACCGTCGCCACCTTCAGCGAATGGCTGTGATGCTCCGCGAACCAGCCCCGAAATTCCGTTCTGTCCAAAGTCGGCCGGCACTACCGTGAACGCCATGGGGATCAGTGCGCGCGTCCAGACCTACACCGGCGACACCGTCGCAGTCTCCACGAACCCGGCGATCGCAGCGCTGTGCCGGCGGGCCGCAGCACTGGCAATACCTATGCTCGGCTATGTCGACCCCTACGACGACACATGGTTCAACAAATTACAGATGCGACTCGTGAGCACTTTTGAAACGCCCCAAGTTCAAGTAGCCCGCCGTAGGCCACAGGTCGTCTCCTCCACACCGGAGGAGACGACCTGCTCACTGTCGCCCGGCTATGAGCAGGCGCCATCCGCCGTCGGGTCAGTGACGGTCGCCGCCGTGGTCGTCACGGTAGCCGCCAGGGTGGCCACGGTCGTGGTCGCGGTCACCGCCCCAGGAGACGGCGTCGACGCAACGGCCGCGGTCGTTGCGCAGGGTCGCGGTGTCACCGTCGTCGTCCCACACCTTCCCGCGCCGGTCCTGGTACACGTCCGTACGGGTGTCGCGGCCGAAACCGGTGTGGACCCGGACCGTCGCCCGGCCCTCCAGCCACACGTGGCGGAACGTGTAGGTGCGACCGTCCTCGTCCGAGAGAGTCCAGCCCTCCAGGTTCACCGCCCGGCGCGTTGAGTTGGTGATGTCCACCCACTCCCGGTTAAGAGAGCGGTTCCAGCGGTCGCCGCGGCCCGGGGAGTCGTACTGCACACCGCTGATGTGCACCGCGGCATGACGCGGGTAGCCGGGGTCGTGGTCGACGGCCACGGCCGGCAGCGCCACCGCGCCCACGACAGCAGCCGCCGTGGCAGCGACGGCGCTCAGGCGACGGACGGAAGAAGAAGCGGACACGAGGTCCTCCTTCACAAGAGGTGCCCACACACAGCCGGTCATGGCCGCAAACCGCAGGCCGGCTGGGTGAGTTGTGCTGGTGTGCTGCCGGTCGGCCGCACAGCCACACCCTGCACCCCGACCCCCGCGCTGCGGAGGAAATGCGAAAGGAGTTACTGATCCTGGATATTTCTGTTACTTACGCCTGTAACAGCCATCTAAGTCCTGAATATGCCGGAGTAGCCCTATATCAGGCTTAGGCGCCTTGCGGATGCGGGCCTGAGGCAACCATCCACCGGCCCCGCCACCCCACCACGACGACAGCGTTCACCCGAAGGTGAGTAACAGACCCTGCTCCGCTCCCGCCTGCGAGTGGGTCAAGAAGGGTGAGCCGCTCTGCCTGATCGGCGACTCCGGCACCGACAGCCCTCGGCGCGCCACCTTCCACACCAACACACCACCCCACCGACGACCGCCAAGGGACGGGCTCGTGGAACACAAGGAGCAGGGACCGGCAGGCGGCGACGGCGGACGCAGCGCCGTCACCAACACGGGCCGCCGGCTTCCCGGAGAGGTCGACTCGCCCGGGGCGCTGTGGCAGCTGCTCACTGCCGGACGCGACGCGGTCACAGACCCGCCGTCCACCCGTACGAAGATCGGGCGGACACCGGACGCCGCGTCGCTCCGACAGGGCGGCTGGCTGATCAGCCGCGACCCGGCTCGGACGTCTTCGGGCGCCCGGGAAGCGGTCCCTGCAGGTGCCGGGCCGGGTCTTTGCCGTGGTCGTCGTCGGATGCGTCGCGGCAGTCGCTGTTCCCAGCCACTGCCGTCGGCCCTGATTGCTGTGGCGGAGACCGTGGACGGTTCTGCGGGGCTCATGGAGGATTTCATCGTCGATGTGAAGTGAGGGCGCGGTCACGTCGGGGGATGCACGTCACCCATATTGTCTAATCTTCAATGTCTCGCCATCCGGCCGGTATCGGCGCGGGCCCGGACCCGGTCGATGCGGTGCCGACTGGTCCGCCGTCCGCCCGGTCGCCGACCGCAAGGGTCACGACCGCCGCTACGCCCTCGACGACTCCAAGCTGCACGCCCTCGCCTACCGCCCCCAAGTGGCCTTCGAGGACGGCCTCGCCGAGACCATCACCTGGTACCGGGAGCACACCGACTGTTGGCGCCCCCTTCTCTCCGTCGCCCCGGTGTCCGCACCGTCGACTTGAGCACGAGCGCCGACGCCGGCTGACTGCCTGTCCCACCTCACCCGCCCAAGGCCCGGCGCCCAGCGAACCGGCGCCCTGTGCCAACAGCCCCGAAGGGGGAAACCATGCGAGGCATCATCCTCGCAGGCGGCTCCGGCACCCGCCTGCGCCGCTCACCAGCGTGCACTCCAAGCAGTTGCTGCCGATCTACGGCAAGCCGATGATCTACTACCCACTGTCCGTGCTCATGCAGGCCGGCATCACCGAGAACCTGGTCATCTCGGCCCCCGAGCACCTCGACAGCTACCGGGCTCTCCTCGGTGACGGTGAACGCCTCGGCGTCTCGCTCGCCTACACCGTGCAGCGGAAACCGGGCGGCATCGCCGAAGCCCTCGTCATCGGCGGCCCGTTCGCCGACGGTTGGCGCGGCTCGGCCTGGTTCGACACCGGCACCCACGACAGCCTCCGGGAGGCCGCGATGTTCGTACAGGTGCTGGAGAAGCGCCAGGGTATTCGGATCTCCTGCCTGGAGGAGGTCGCCTACCGGATGGGCTACATCGACCGCGAGCAGCTGGCCCTGCTCGGCAAGGAGCTCTCACCCTCATCCGGCTACGGACAGTACGTGATGGAGCCGGCGAGCGCCTGATCCGATCGCCCCGTTCTCACCTCGAAAGGGGCCACAGACGAAGGTCCTCCCCCTGCCGGCCGAGACCGGCACCGGCCACAACATGCGGGCCCTCGCAGTGGCCGCGAAGGTACGCACACTGTTCCCCGAGTCGGAGCAGCATGTGTACCTCGGTTCCAAGAGCACCCTGCTCACCCCGATGTTCGAGGGCCTCCGTGTGCACGTGCACACCGCATCCGACCAGCGGGATCACGCCAACACCTCGCAGCTCACCCGAAGCTTCGACTGGAACTCGTACGTCACCGGTTACCTCAACCGCACGTTCACCAGCGGCGACCGGATGCTCGCCGCAGTCGCGCTGACCGGCTCCGTCCGACCCGATGTGATCGTCAGCGATTTCAATGTCGCCGCGTGCCTGGCCGCCGAGATCTCCGGTGTCCCCTACGTCCTGATCACCGAGCGCTACGACTTCACCTCGGCCAGATCAGCACCGCCTCCCTCCTGGAAGCCGGCTTCGTCCTCGACGACCCCAAAGAAGTCGACGCCATCCGCACCTCTCTCACCACACTCTTCGCATGGGTGACCCGCCGGGCCCGCGCCGTCCTCACCGACAGCCCAGTATTCCCGAACTCGACCGGGCAGCCCCGGCGTTCGGCGCCCTCGCGGCTGGCAACGGCCACGTCGTCGGCCCGATCGTCCGCGACGAATGCGCCGCCGATCCGGCACCGCGCGCCGAGATCGACGCCCGCTTCGGCTTGCACGGCGCCGAGTACGCCATCGTCGGCTTCGGCGGCACCACCATGTTCACCGAGAACAAGAACAAGGAACGGCTGCTCGGTGAGTACCTCACCGCCTTCGAGAAGCTGCGCACCGACCACCCGAACGCGCGACTGATCGTGATCGGCCGCCAGACGTTCACCGAGGAGGTCGACGGAGTCGTCCTCCTCGACTACGTCTCCGACTGGTACTCCTTGGTCAAGCACGCCAAGGTCATCCTCTCGCCCCCGGCTGGCTCTCGGTCACCGAGCTCGCCGTGATGGACGCCCCGGTCGACTACCTGCTCAGCGGACGGGACGAGTATCACGAGCGGGAAGCCATGACCCGGCTCGACCACCTCGGATACACCACGGCCACCGAGCCCGACGCCGACACCCTGCTCGCCATCCTGCGCACAGCCTTCGACGAACCCGCGGCCTTCCGCCGTCGGGCAGCGGAGGCGTCCCGCGCCATCGCACCGACGGGCAACGGGGCCGAGGCGGCCGCGAAACTGATCGGCCAGGTAGTGGCCGAGGCCTCCGCCTGCCGGGAGCCCGCTGAAGAGGCCTGACCCGCTGCCAGAACCGGCCGTACGTGCCTCCACGCCCACGCCACGAGACCATCACCGACCCAAGGGTGATTCGATTGTCCGCGTACCCCGAATTCGCCGAACCCCCCGCGCTGCCGTCGGCGACCCGCATGATGCTGCGCAACGAAGGCTCCACGACCGTACTGCTGCAATCTCTCTTGGACTCCCCGCTCTCCGCCGAGGTACTGCCCGAGCCCGACCGGCTGCTGTGCGGACCTCCGGTCACCTCACCGACGTTTTCGGCCCCGGCCCCCACCCGGACCTGCGGATCCGCCGCTCCCGCCTGCGTGACCGCACGGGTGCCGTGGTCAGCGAGAACCTGATCGCCTTCCGCCAGGCCTACGCCGCACACGTCATACCCCATGGCGACACCCCCTTCGGCCTGCACACGCGCGGCTTGGGCCTGTACGAACGCCGCCGGATCTTCGCCACCGGCCTCACCGTCGAACGCTTCGGCCTGCTTCCCGCCGGCGCTCCCGGCCGCGCCTACGAGATCGCCTTCTCCAACCACGCCGCGGTCCTCGTGCACGAGGTCTTCAAACCCCACTTCGTGAACACCACAACCGAGGCCGGCACGCGACCACCCGCCGTGCTCCCCGACCACCAGCCCCGCTGGCCCGACTCCCGGGAAACCGCGCGCGTCCGACGGGTCCTCGCCCACGCCGACCCGCTCGTCCCGATGGCGGAAGCCCCCGCCCTGCGCACCGAACTCGCCGGCCCGTCCTTCCTTGACCTGCACAGACCGGGCGCACGGTGACAACGCAGCGGGACGCTGCAGCGGCAACACCTCGGGCTGAAAACGGGCGGCGAGGACCGCACGGGCAGCCCCAAACGCTGTCCAAACCCGTGAACGTTTCGACACTCCGCAGGCGCGGGTGCTGGCGAGCCGGTAGGCGCTGCCGGTCGCGATGACGGTGCCGTTCAAGGTGGGCCGGTACCGACCCAGTCGCGGAACTTCCCGCAGGCCACGTCCTCACTCCCCCACCATCCGTGCTGCACCGACCGCTCAGGCGTCGCGAGCAGCAGGTGGTAGCGGCCCGCGCTGGTAAGGCGAGCCGGATCCCTCTGGCCCGGCCCGGCTCCCGGACGATCGCCTGCTTGGTCTCCAGCTCGACCAGCTGGTAGTCGACGGTGGAGCGGCTGCGCATGCCGACCGCTTCCCCGATCTCCTACACGGTCGGCGCCTCGCCACGGTCGGCGATCGCCTGCCGGATACACCGCAGGACGCGCTCCTGGGTGTCGGTGAGGTGCTCTACACGATGCATACCGAGACTGGAGCGCTTGTTCGAATTCTTCGGCAAACGGGCACACGGCACAACCAAGAGGAGCGGGCAGGTGAACCAGCCGACCTCGCGTCTGGACATGCTGCGGTTCGCCCGCCGCGTCGTCGAGCAGCAGAGCACCCGGCAGCTGGCCCTGATCGACCGGTGGATCGCCGACGAGGAGCGGCTCGAGCGCGAGCGCCAGCAGGGCGAGGAGCGCCGGCCGCCGCAGCCGGAGTGGTTGATCCAGTACGGGCTCAACCGCAGCAACGTCGACGCCGTGCACACCCGCAACTGCTGGGCGGCCGCCAAGAGCGGCCGGTGCCGCCCGGCGACCCGGCAGCAGGCACTCGACGCGCTACGGCGCCAGGTATGGGCATGCCCCCACTGCCGGCCCGATACCGAACTCGGCGTCCTCGACTAGGCAGATCAGACGTCCTCTTCCATCCGGATCGCCCGGCGAAGATCCTCCTGCGCCTTACGGGTCTCGCCTTCCCCCTGCTCGAGCAGCGCCGCCGCGATCGCATCCAACTTACGCTGGATCGCGCGCTCAGCGCGCCGCTCCGCGTTCTTCAACAGAGCGAGCAACAGCAGATTCACGCACGTCATCAGGTCGCCGGCCAGCAATTGCTGCTGCACCGTGAGCCCTGCGACATGCGCGGCCAGGAAGAAGGCGACCAGCAGCACACAGAACAGGTAGAACACCGGCGAGCTGGTTATGTTCGATGCGGCCTCCGCGAACCGCTCGAACCTTCCCTTCCGCCCTTCGGCAGGATGTCGAACCACCATCGCGGCCGCGTCTCAGGCACTGCGCGGCTTTCGGCCCGGCGCCTTCTTCGCCGCGGCCTTTCTGGGACCTGTCTTCTTCGCCAGCTGCTTCTTCGCGGCGGCCTTCTTCTTCGGCTTCGGCAGCTCGTGCACCTCGGCGGGCCCGGCGTCCTTGCCGCGAGTCTCCTTCGCCTTCTCTACGGAAGCGTTCAGCGCAGCCATGAGGTCGAGCACCTGGGCCGGTTGCTCAGGCTCCGGCGCCTCGGGGAGCGGCTTGTCCTCGCGCTTGGCCTCGATGATCTGGGCGATGGCCTCGGTGTAGCGGTCGGTGAACTCCTCGCCCTCGAGCGCGTCGACCGTCATCGTGTCCATGAGGACGAGCGCGCCCTCGATCTCGTCCTCGGACGCCTCCATCGGCGGCGGGAGCAGCTCGGTGGGATCGCGGATCTCGTCCGGCCACAGCAGCTCCTGCAGGACCAGGGCGTCGCCGCGGACCCGGAGCATGCCCGGTCGCTCGCGCCCGCTCGAGTACTTCGCGTTGGCCACCCGGCTGGAGCGGCGCAGCGCTTCGACCAGGAGTCTGTACGGCTTCGCGGCCACCTGCCCGCCGACGGCGACGTAGTATCCGGCGCCCATGCGGATCGGGTCGATGTCCTCCAGCGGCACGAACGCGTCGATCTCGATCGCCTTAGCCGTCGGCAGCGGCAGCTTGCTCAAGTCCTCGTCCGTGATCGGGATGAGCCGGTCACGGGTCAACTCGTAGCCCTTGCCGATCGCGGACTGGTCGACCTCGCAATCCTCCAGATCACACACCTTGCGGTAGCGCACCCGGCCCATGTCCTCCAGGTGGTACTGGTGAAAGCTGATGCTGTGATCTTCGGTCGCGCTCACTACGTTGATCGGCACCGTGACCAGGCCAAAGCTGATCGCGCCGGACCGGATCGTTCGGGGCATGCTCCACCTCCGCAGTCGCCCCGAGCACCCCCAGCCTATGGATGCCTCCGCAGTCCCGCATGCGCTCTCCCGTCGCGCGCCGCGCCCTGAGACGGTCATCGAGGCAGCAGACGCCGGAGTGTGTGGCGTGCTCGGTCAGCGACGGTGCAGTTCCCCGGCCCACTGCTTCAACGGGCCTTCGAGGGCGAGGTTGTCGCCGCGGGCCACGGTTTGGAGCAGTTGAGCGCATACCGTCGCTTCGCCGGCTAGGCCGGCTGGGCTGCCAAGGATGGGGAAGACCTCGCGGACGCGGGCGGCGGTGCTGGGCTGGAGTAGCGTATAGGCGTACAGGGTGGCGGCGTCGAAGTCCTCTGGCGCGCGGCCCCAGCCTTCCCAGTCAAGGATCTGCAGGGGTGCGGTGAGGTTCGCCCAGTGCAGGTCCGCGTGGTCGGTGGTCCAGCGGGTCACGGCGGGGGCCGGGATCCCGAGGAACTGCGGGATGGCCCGGTCCATGTACTGCTGGCGTACGGCGACGCGCACGGTGTCGACGGCCGCCACCTTCTCCAGCACCCCGGCGAGGTCCTGCCACCGGGAGTCCGGATCCGGCAGCTGGAGGTGGTGCAGGAGGATCGGGTCGTCGGACAGGACCGGCTGGTCGACGCGGGCCGACAGTTCCGCCCGGTAGGCGGTGGTGTCGTCGAAGGCGTCGTGCACGCCCAAGAGCGCGGGCCGGTCTCCGTCGAGGTCACCGAAGGCGTGCTGCGCGTCCAGGGCGCCGTCCCACAACTTCCCCGAGGCCTTGTCGGCCGGGGCAGACACCAGCCGCAGCCACGCCGGGGCGTCGGCGGCGGTGCAGGCCAGGGCTCCCAGGGTGCGCCCGGCCCCCCAGAACTCCCGTCCGGCTCGGTCTGGACGCCCAGGGCCTGCGCGGCGCGGGCGTGGTGGGCGCGCATGCGCTGTTCGGTGTCCGGGTCAGAAGGAGGCGAGGTCTTCTCGTCCGCGGAGATGACGTACTCGTCTTCTCCGAGCGGGGCGCCATCGAAGATGCACGCGTACGAATCCAGGGCCCGTTGAGCGGTGGCGCGGAAGTTCGGGTCGCGGATGAAGATCCAGGAACGGTGCTGCCAAGGCTTGAGTGCGTCGTCCCTGAGCCAGCGGCGCACAGTGGAGGCGGAGATCGTGTCGGTGATAGCCCGGGTGACGGCCTCTCGTGCGAGCTCGGGGCACGACCAGCGCGAGAGCGGGGCTCCGGATTCGGTGGGCAACTGGCAGGCCAGTGTTTTGACTTCGGCGATCTGCAGCGCGGTGAACGTCGGAGGCCGCCCCGACCGCCGGCGGTCGGCCAGGGCGGGCACCCGGCCGGCCGCGAATCGGCCGCGCCAACGGCGCACGGTGTCCACGTGCACGTGGGTTTCGGCGGCGATCCAGGCGTTGCTGCGGCCTCGTGCTGCAAGGAGCACGATCGTCGCCCGCTGGCGTGCCTGGTGCGGGGTCTTGTGGCCGTAGGCCATCTTCTTGAGCCGGTGGCGCTCGGCAGCGGTCAGTTCCGAGGGCATGGCGGAGCACACGGGCATGGAAGGATGGCGGGCCATCTATCCGTGGTGGAGCGCGAAGTGGCGGGGCCGGCTTCCCATACGGGCCGTCGGTTCGCCAGGGCCACAGCCTGAGCATCGGACCCGGCGAACCTTCCAGGTCAGAGCCAAATTACGCGTCAGGCGTTGGAGTGAACACCGATGCCACCAGAGACGGTGAGGTTGTCGCCGGTGATGTAGCCGGCGGCGTCCGAGGCGAGGAAGGCCACGGCTTCGGCGATGTCGGCGGGAGCGCCGACGCGGCCGAGCGGGACGCCCCGGCCCCAGGAGTCGATCATTACCTGGGAGACACCCATCTTGCTGTAGACAGGGGTGTTGATCAAGCCTGGGCTGACGGCGTTGACGCGGATGCGGCGGGGGGCGAGTTCGAGCGCGAGGGACCGCATGAGGGGCAGCAGAGCGCCCTTGGCTGCTGTCATCGCGGCTCCGAGCCCTTCGGCGGCGCCAACGGTGAACACGACCGAGGCGCCCTCATTGAGGAGCGGCAGCGCCTTTTGCAGGGTGAAGAAGTTTCCCTTGACGTTGATGTCGAACAGGGCGTCGAAGATGTGTTCGTCGGTCGACTCGATCGGGCCGGGGCGGGAGATGCCCGCGTTGAGGAAGAGCAGGTCCAGGGAGCCGAGTTGCCGGCGCGCCTGGTCTATCGCCTGGTCGATGTCCGGCAGGGACCGTGCGTCGGCCCGGACAGCCGTGACGTCTTCGGGAAGTCCGGCGTCGGCGACATTGCCGAGGCCGGTGACCATGACGCGGTAGCCGCGGGAGTGGAGCAGTTCGGCGGTCGCCTTGCCGATGCCGCTCGTTCCACCGGTGATCAAAGCTGTGGGTGCAGGCATGATGTGCTCCTTTGCGCACTTCTGGGCGGGGGCGAGTGGCTCTGCCCGGGGGCAGGGGGTGGTACTGCGCCACCACTCCTGGCAGCGTATGACAATCTGACAGCCACTGCCAAGTGCGATGTAACTGTCGGCCTGGCAGCGCTGGGCTAGTCTGGTGACATGAAGCAGGAAGCCAAGTCAGCGACAGGTGCACCGACCACGCTGTGGGACCGGACGAGGCAGCTGGCTTCCCAAGAGATCCTCGAGACGGCTCTGCGCCTGTTCACCGAGCAGGGCTACGACGAGACGACCATCGCCCAGATCGCCCGAGAGGCCGGAGTCTCCCAGCGCACCCTCTTCCGCTACTTCGGCACCAAGGAGGACCTTCTCGGCGGCAACCAGGACCGGTTCGGGCAAGTCCTGACGGACACGATCAGCGAACAGCCCGCCGATGCCGGTGTCTGGGAGGCCCTACGCGCAGGGGTTGCCGCCGTACTGGCCTTGCACGACAGCCGAGAACAGGCCCTGGAGCGGTTCCGCCTCCTGCACAACACCGCCTCACTGCGTGCCGGTTGGCTCGAAAAGCGACTGCGGTTCCAGGAGAACCTGCTGCCGCTCATCGAGACCCGCTTGGACGCAGCTACCGGCAACGAGAGTGCGAAGGCCCGCGCGGTGATCGCGACGGCGTTCGCCTGCCTGGATGCCGCGTCGATGACGTGGGTCGTCAACGATGGCAAGGGCGAAATCATGGACCTATACGACGAGTGCCTGGCTGCCGTGCGCGGCTGACCCGCAGCGGCCAACCAGCCCGCAAACCATGGACGGAAACTGAGCACATCCCTGCCACAGACCGGTCCACATCCAGCTCGCCCAGCCGGTACGGATGGGCCACGCTGGCGTCATACGCATCGACACCGATGGCACGTCCGCTCCGCTACCTGGACTCCACAAGACGAGTGCTCAAGTCAACCCCCGAAGGACTTCCGGAGCCGACCACTTAGGAGGCGCTGTTTCAGCTATCGGCGTCATCGGTACTGTCGCCCTGGCGAGCCCGTACGCATCGGATCATCTCCTCGGCGTAGGGCAGGACCACGCAGAGTCCGACTCCGGTGGCGATCGCGCCGAGGTACCCGGCGGACAGCGGGCGTTCCTTGGGCAGAAGCTTCCAGTCGTCGGCGCGGCTGCCGCCCCTGAGAGCTTCTCGGACCTGGTCCCAGTGCAGGCAGGTGGTGAAGGCTGCGGCCGTCAGCGGCAGGACTTCGAGGAAGCTGTGGATGTGCTGTTCGACCGGCGTCACCTCACGCTTTCCGGTGGCCAGCGACACGTCCCACAGCGCTGTGGCCCCGTGCGCGAGCGCGGCGCCGCCCATGAGCGACAGCACCAGGGAGTTCACCTTGGCGGTCAGGCCCGCGACCACCGGCAGGCCTGCCTCGGTCATCATCAGGGCGTGGATCGCTGATTCGCGCACCCCGCTCGTGTTCTCGATACCGGAACGGCGGTGCATCACCCAGTCGGCGACAGCCGGTACGAACCACAGAGGCATGACGCCGTACAGCAAGAACCTTCGGTTGGTGCTCTCGACATCGTCGGCACCACGCGGGACCCGCAGGGTGGGACCGGAGCGCCAGCGTTGCCAACGAGTGAACGCGTGTCGGCGACGGCTGAAAAGTAGACCAGTAGCGACGCTTGAAAGTTGACCCCCTCCAGGGGGCTGGCTCGTTGAGTCAGGCCGGGAGGAGTGGTGATCAGCGTGGAGGACTGGGCGGAGATCCGCCGGCTTCACCGGGCCGAGCAGATGCCGGTGCGGGCGATCGCGAGGAAGCTGGGGATCTCAAGGAACACCGTCCGCAGGGCGATCGCGGACGACGCGCCGCCGAAGTACCAAAGGGCGCCGAAGGGCTCGATCGTGGACGCGGTCGAGCCGCAGATCCGTGAACTGCTCGAGCAGTGGCCGGAGATGCCGGCGACGGTGATCGCCGAGCGGATCGGCTGGGACCGGGGCCTGACCGTGCTCAAGGACAGGATCCGAGACCTGCGGCCGGCCTATCGGCCTGCGGATCCGGCCTCGCGGACGGTCTATGAGCCGGGCGAGATCGGTCAGTGCGACCTGTGGTTCCCGCCGGCCGACATCCCGCTCGGCTTCGGCCAGGTCGGGCGGCCGCCGGTGCTGGTCATGGTCGCGGGCTACTCTCGGTGGATCACTGCCCGGATGCTGCCCTCCAGGTCGGCGGCGGACCTGATCGCCGGACACTGGCGGCTGCTGACCGAGCTGGGCGCCGTGCCCCGGGTGCTGGTCTGGGACAACGAGGGAGCCGTCGGCTCCTGGCGGCCCGGCGGCCCTCAACTGACCGATGAATTCGCAGCGTTCGCCGGGCTGCTGGGCATCAAGTTCCTGCTCTGCAAGCCGCGGGATCCGGAGGCCAAGGGCCTGGTCGAGCGGGCCAACGGATATCTCGAGACGTCGTTCCTGCCCGGGCGGGTGTTCACCTCGCCGGCCGACTTCAACATCCAGCTCGCAGACTGGCTGACCAGGGCCAATCGGCGCATCCACCGCACCTTGCAGGCCCGCCCGGCGGACCGGCTGGAGGCCGACCGCTCCCGGATGCTGGCTCTGCCGCCGATCGCCCCGCCGGGCTGGTGGAAGGCATCACTGCGGCTGCCCCGGGACCACTATGTCCGCCTGGACACCTGCGACTACTCGGTGCATCCGCTGGCCGTCGGCCGTCGCATCGAGGTAGCCGCCGACCTGGACCAGGTCCTGGTGACCTGCGACGGCGTCGAGGTCGCCCGCCATGCCCGCAGCTGGGCACGTCACCAGACGATCACCGACCCGGACCACGCGGCAGCTGCCGCTGCCGCCCGCAAGACGGCCGCCAAGAAAGCGGTGCCGGTGGACGTGACGGAGGTCGAGGAGCGGTCGCTGGACACCTACGACCGGATCTTCGGCGTCATCGACGGCGGGCTGAGCACGGGTGAAGGGGCAGCGTGATGAGTACGAAGAACGGCACGAACCCGGCCAGGACCAGCCGCGATGTCGGCTCCGAACTCATCTATCTGACCAAGGCGTTGAAGGCCCCGGCCCTGCGGGATGCGGCCGTCCGGCTCGCCGAGCGGGCCCGCGACGAGGACTGGAGCCACGAGGAGTATCTGGCCGCATGCCTGCAGCGGGAGGTCGCCGCCCGTGATTCGCACGGCGCCGAGGGACGCATCCGGGCGGCTCGTTTCCCCTCTCGCAAGTCGCTGGAGGACTTCGACTTCGATCACCAGCGGTCCGTGAAACGCGAGGTCATCGCGCATCTGGGGACGCTGGACTTCGTTGTCGGGAAAGAGAACGTGATCTTCCTGGGTCCGCCCGGCACCGGCAAGACCCACCTCGCCACCGGGCTCGGCATCCGGGCCTGCCAGGCTGGCCACCGGGTCGCCTTCGCCACCGCTGCCCAATGGGTTACCCGCCTCGCCGAGGCCCACCAAGCAGGCAGACTCAGCGACGAGTTGACCCGGCTCGGTCGGATCCCGCTGATCGTGGTTGACGAAGTGGGTTACACCCCCTTCGAACCCGAGGCCGCGAACCTGTTCTTCCAGTTCATCTCGGGCCGCTACGAACGCGCCTCGGTGATCGTGACCAGCAACAAGCCCTTCGGACGCTGGGGCGAGGTCTTCGGCGACGACACCGTCGCCGCCGCGATGATCGACCGCCTCGTCCACCACGCAGAGGTCATCTCGTTGAAGGGCGACAGCTACCGCATGCGCGGCCGCGATCTCGGACGGGTTCCCGCAGCCAACACCGGGGAATGACCAACATCAACTGATGCAGTGGGGGTCACTTTTCACCCGTCGGAACTGGGTCATGATTCACGCGTCGCTGACAAACGCGGAACGTCGAGCAGTACGCATGAATGCCCTTCTCGTCGGTGACGCACGGTGCGGCCCGCTCGCTCCTCTGCTCTTGGCGGACGCCCAACTGCCAGCGAGGAGCTCCGATGAAGGCCGCGCACCGCGGGAGGAAGTCAGCGTCCGACTGCCTTGCGCAGTTGGTCCTTGTTCATCGAGGAGCGGCCCTCGATGTTCTTCTTTTTGGCCTCTTCGTAGAGCTGGTCCCTGGTGGGGCCCTGCGCACCGCTGTGGGAGCGCTCGCCGCCACGCTGAGACGCAGACTTGCTGTCGCGCGTGGAGGTCTTGCTCGCCGTCTTCGCCTCCCCCGACCTCGCACGCTCCTTGTTGACCGTGCGCGCCGCGATTTCCTTCGCCCGCCCCGCAGACGCACCGCGTTTCTGCGCGCCTTCCTTGATGTGCTCGTACTGACGCTCACGCTTCGAACTGGATCCTGCCGGCATGACATCTCCCACAACTGTTAAGGACGGTCCGCTCTCCGAAGACGCGTTCCCGCCCCTGCGAAGGCCACACGGCAGGAAACGCAACCTCCATTGCATCTGAAGGCAGTACGGGCCGCGACAGCACAAGGCCGATCGAGCGGTAACGGCGTCGCAGACCCAATCGCACCGGGGCCGCTGCTGGTCGAGAGATTGACGGGGTGAGCGTTGGGCACACGGCCGGTGCAATACGCAATTAGCGGCGATGGGGGCTCCCGATGCTCATGGCACACCCGGCTGTACTGAAGAATCTGATCGAGCAGTACGAGACGCTGCGGATTCTCCACGCCGAGGAGGGCAGCGAGGACGTGCGGCAACGTATGAACGACGTCGCCTACACCCTGTGCGTGTCGACCGGCACCCGCGACATCGACACCGCCCTCGTCGCCGCCCGCCACCAGCTGCCCGGCGCCCGTCCCGAGGACGACTCCGTGCTCACCGCCTGACTGCCCTGCCGCGCGGCAGCCGCGGGCCGGCGAACAAACCCTGCGCACACGGGCGCCTGTAGACCGCAGTGCAGGGTTCCTGAGCGCGGGGGTCCAGGACAGTGGCGCGACGGGCGTCCTCAGCGCAGCAGTCGGCGTACCGTCGGGCGCAAAGGGCCAGGGCGCGGGCGAGGCGAGGCAGGGCGTAGGTGCCGAGGACGATCGCGGTGGCAGGGACCGTCCAGCAGGAAGTGGGGCCTCTTCCTCGATGCCCTCGAGAACCCGGCGGTGTTCCCTCGCGCCGAGGCGCCGGTGGGTCGCAGCGGCGGCGCCAGGGCGCGCGAGGCAAACCCGATGTCTCCGAGACCACGCAGCGGCCCCGCGGACAGGAGGAGCAGGGTTCCACTGCTGAGTCTGCGGGGCCGGTGCATGACTCACGTACCCGGCGGTGCGCCCGATAAGCCCGATCCCTCCCGACCGCCTCGGGGAGAGGGCCTTTTCACGACAGTGGGCCCGGCCGTGCCGGCCGGGCCCACTCATTGCTCGCGCGTCGCGTGCTCCTCGCGCCGTCCGCCATTGCCTACCAGCGGTACCAGCGGCCCCTTCGGCCGCCGCTGTCCGCGGACCGGACGACGAAGCCCAGCAGCCAGACGATGAGCACGATCACCGCGATCCACCACAGCGCCTTCAGTGCGAAGCCCGCACCGAAGAGGATCAGAGCCAGCAGAAGAACCAGAAGCAGGGGAACCATCGTTATCAACCTCCTGGCCACCGGATGCCCTTACTTCAGCCCTACAAGCACACAAAACATGAGTTACTTCCAAGGAATGAGGGGCATAAGCGCGCCGCATGCCGTGGCCGGTTCCCCCTCACTCCCGCCTAACGCACCGCAGACACACGGCATGTATCACTCAAAGCGATGCCGTGGCCTTGTACCTGCCGGGACCATGACGGGATCGCGCGTACAGAGGGAGCTCAGCCGCACGACCGTGCTCGAGAAGGCCGAGCTCAGCCGAACAGCGCGCCATCGGCGGGCCCGTACAGGCAAGGCCACGGGCGAGGTCCATGAGACCAGCGAGTCGCTGTGAATCAATCACGTTCCCGGAAGTGAGTGACGCCGTCGCTCCCCACGGGCGAGCAGTCGCCTGAAGCAGTGGCGGACCATCGGTGGTTCGTTTCTCCGGTGAACCCCACCCGCCATCCCAGTAAGGACACTGACGGAACGCCCGCACGGGCACATGACTGCCGCTACCTGTCTTGATCAGCATCTTTGTCGATCGAGAGAGATGAGCGCATGCATCCGTCCCCTGCGAAGCTTGCCCTGGTCACCGCGGCGGCCGCCGCGCTGCTCGTCCCCGTCAGCTCTGCTCCCGTAGCTGCAGCCACATCCGCAGCGTCCGCCACTCACGTGGTGAGCAACTACAGAGCTCCCCCGGGCTATGTGGAAGGCATAGCCGCATGGCATGGTTCTGCCCGAGCCGATGCTCACCGTGTCCGTGGAAAGCCCTGACTTGCCCGCTGGGTGGGCCGCGGAGCCGAAGTGGGACGGTTCTCCAGACACCTGAAGTTGTCTGATCCGGGTGACAGCTCGGCGTCTCGCCACAGACTCTGATCCACAGGGGAAGACTGAGCAGTGTTGGAGTGGTGACGCATCCCTGTGGGGGCAGGTGCAGTTGTTCGTCGCCGACCAGCGAAAAGGTGCGGAAGGTCGGCCAGGTGGCTGGGCCGGGTCGGCCAGAGCTGGCGGATCTGTTCGCGCGGCGTCTGGTGCCTACGGGTACACCGATCCTTCTGGACGAAGCGATGCGCCCGGTCGAGCCGGTGTCGTCGTCGTACACGGTCCATGGCAATGGAGCGCCGCGTTCACCGATTAGCGGCCAGCACTGCCGCGAGGCCCACTTGCAGGTCCTTGACGAAACACTCGGGGACCTCCAGTGACGGGAAATGTCCCCCGACTTCGGGCGAGCTCCATCGGACGATCTGCCGGTACCGCTCCTGTGCCCAGGGGCGCGGACACTTCTCGACGTCGCGGGGATACATGGTGATTGCTGACGGGACGTCGACCTGAAGTTCGGGATCGAGCGAGTTGTGGCTTTCGTAGTAGATGCGGGCCGCCGATGCGCCGGTGCGCGTCAGCCAGTACAGGGTGACGTCGTCAAGAACGCGGTCCCTGGAAATCGTCTCGAACGGGCTGTCTTCGGTGTCTGACCACTCGGCGAACTTGTCAAGGATCCAGGCGAGAAGCCCGACCGGTGAGTCGACGAGCGAGTAGCCGATGGTCTGTGGTCGGGTCGCCTGCTGCTTCGCGTACGCCGCGCGGTGGCGCCAGAAATCGCGGGTTTCCTCGGTCCACTCGCGCTCGACCGCCGTCAGCCCGTCCGTTGTCAACCCGGGCGGTCCCTCCGCGAACGTTGTGTGGATGCCGAGAACGTGCGCCGGGAACCTGCCGCCGAGGACCGTGGTGATATTGCCTCCCCAGTCGCCTCCGTGGGCTGCGAACTCGCTGTAGCCGAGCCTTCCCATCAGTTCCACCCATGCGGCCGCGATCTTTTCGGCTCCCCATCCGGTGGTGGTCGGCTTGTCACTGTAACCAAAGCCTGGCAGCGACGGGACCACGACGTGGAACGCTGGCGCATCTGCGTCTTTCGGATCTGCCAGCTCGTCTACCACATCGATGAACCGAGCAATGCTGTCTGGCCAGCCGTGCGTCAAGATCAGAGGAGTGGCATCTGCGCGCGCGGAGCGACGGTGCAGGAAGTGGATTCCCAGATCATCAATGGCCGTGCGGAACTGGCCGATCCGGTTGAGGCGCGCTTCGAACGATCGCCAGTTGTACCCGGTGCGCCAGTAGTTCACGACCTCGACGAGGTCGGCGAGCGGAACGCCCTGTTCCCATCGGCGAGGGTCGGGCGCGGCGCGATAGACCGTCTCGGTCTCCGGTAGTCGCGCCGCGGCCAGTCGCGCGCGCAGATCGTCGAGGTCAGCGTCAGTTGCGTGGGCTTCAAATGCTTGCACGTCGCTGGGTGGACGGGGCATGAGACCTCCTGGCCATCGCGGAACCGGCTAAGGCGGTTCTAGCAGTTCTCCGAGCCGCACTGCAACCGGCTAAGGTGGTTCCATGCGTGCTGGATTCCCTGACTTCCGCCTCGGCAATGTGCTGGCGACCAGCTTCACCGGGACTCTGTCGGAGCGTCACGGCAACGCTGTGGAGCGCATTCCCACGCCGCACCGACTCATCGACTGGCTGGCAGTGAACGGCCTCGCCGTGGACTCCTGCACCACTGCCCAGTTCGACCTCGCTCGGGAACTGAGGGAGGCGATCCACGTCGCCGCGACAGCGGCCGCGATCCAGAACGCTCTCCCTGCGTCTGCTGTCCAAGTCATCAATGACTGCAGCGCTCAGGGCCGGGCCGCAGCGATCCTGACGCCCGAGGGTGAGCGGCAATGGCGGCTCAGCTCGGCTTCCTGCGTGGAAGATGCCCTCAGCGTGATCGCCGCCGACGCGATCAGCATCATCGCAGGCGAACGAGACGGAAGCTTGGCCTTGTGTGCCTCACCAACCTGCCAAGCCGCCTTCTTCGACACCAGCCAAAGCCGCACCCGCAAATGGTGTGACATGAACACGTGCGGGAATCGTCAGAAAAAGGCGCGCTTCAATGCCAACCAGCGCAAAAACCCCAGATCAGCGGAGCCCTGAGAGCGAAGGATCCAACCCTTCCGAGTCGGGTTCAACCTGTCCGCATCTCTCATGAGACAGATGAAAGTCTGGAGAAGAGGCTCCTTGGCTTCCGCAGCCGTCGGCGACAGCAAGGAGCCGAGATCCCGCGTACGCGGTGTCCTGGTTGCTCTCGCGGACGAGACCCCAGCGCTCGACCTACATCCTGCTGGCACTCGCTCCTGTGATCGCCGTCTGCGGTGAGTGGTTCACCTGCTCGGGAGTTCACCTTGTAGGCGCGTCGGCGCATGCCGCCTACGATCCGCTGAGAGGATCCTTCAACTCCGGCACGTGGGGCTTCCTCATGGTCGGCGCCAGCATCCTCGGTGCCCTGGCCATGAGCAGCGAGTACTCCAGCGGGCTGATCCGCACCACCTTCCTCGCCGTTCCCGACCGTCGACGCGTCGTCCTCGCCAAGGCGGTCGTCCTCGTCATCGTCACGTCCCTCCTCGGCATGGTCACCGCGATCGCTTCGTTCGTCACCGCCCAAGCGATCCTTTCCGGCGAACAACTCGGCATTTCCGTCAGCCGGCCGGCGGTCCTGCAGGCCTTCGTTGCGTCCACCGCGATCCTGCCCGTGTGCACGGTCATCGGCATCGCCGTGGGCACACTCATTCGTACGCCCGTGGCTGCCCTGTTCACGGCCGTCCTGTTCCCGGTCCTGCTGGGCAAAGCCCCTTCCTCCAGTAACCAGTTGACGGCCGCCCTGAGCAACTCGGCACCTCAGTCAGGGGAAAATGGTGGGCACGAGACCCCCGTCGACGCTCAGGGCCGCGCCGGTGGTCGCCGCCGACCGGTCCGACGCGACGTAGGTGACCAGACTGGCCACTTCCTCCGGACGGATAAGGCGCCGCAGCAAGGATGTTGAAGCCCGCCCTTCTGCGACAAACCGACGCTCCTGCTCCACGGGGTCGACACCCGGGTATAGCTCGTCGAACATCGCCAGCACGCCGTCGCTCATGGTCGGGCCCGGCAGGACGCAGTTGACGGTCACGCCGGTACCCGCGAGTTCCTGTGCCATACCGCGTGACACCGCCAGCTGGGCCGTCTTCGTCATGCCGTAATGAACCATGTTCGTGGGCGTCTGGACTCCTGCCTCACTGCTGACGAAGACGACTCGCCCCCATTTCCGCCCGGCCATGCGCGGAGCGTAGTGGCGGGCGAGGCAAATTCCGGAGAGAACGTTGACACGGAAGAAGCGCAGCCATTCCTCGTCGGAAATCTCGAAGACAGGCTGTGTAGCAAAAATCCCGGCATTGTTCACCAGGACGTCCACCTCGGGGATCTGCCGGATCAGCGCGTCGCACCCCTCCGGCGTGCCGACGTCCACGGCTACGCCTCGCGCGCCGAGCCGTCCCGCTGTCTCAGCGAGGCGCTCGGCGTTCCGGCCGTTGACCACCACCTCAGCTCCGGCAGCGCTCAGCGCCGCGGCAATCGCCGCTCCGATCCCGGCTGTGGACCCGGTGACCAAGGCGGTGCGACCGCTCAAGTCGATGTTCATGCCACGGTAACCCTCACCGTTCAGGACTCCAGGACCTCAGTCTCGGCCAACTGAAACTCACGCGCATCCGCGCACGTCCTTCGGTGATCACGTCGACAGCCCGGCCTCGGGGCTCTGCGTGAGCCAGTCGCCGGCGGATAAACGGAGAACACCTGCAGGCCTCGGGCCACATCGCGCGGAGCGCGTCGACGCCCTCCAGGGCAAAGCGGGTCCGGCTCTCGAAGGAGCCGCGCCGTACTTGTCGGTCCGGTAGTTGCTCGCCGGGGATCAGGTCCATATCCGTCGTGAATCTCGGCGACCTTGAAGCAGCCGCCAGCGAACACCGGAGATCATCAGATGGCGGCACCAACGATCACTTGGCGCTGGCCCAGCAGCGGACGATGCGCTGCGCGGCCAGCCGCTGGAAGTGATCGAGTGACGCTGACTACCCCCTCCGCGCCGCGTCGACGACCTCCCAGCCACCGGGCCGAGGATGTCAGCGGGCGATCACCACGATCTCCCCGGACTTCGTGGCCGTCGGGGGCTCGCGTCCCCATTCGTGACGCTCCTCCGTTCGGCGGCGTCATTGCGTCGGCCTCCACGGCCCGAGCCCGCGTCAGGCAGGAACGGCGCACGCCAGGCAGTTCGCAAGGCCAGCGACGAGGGACGCCGCCAGTCCGAGTCCCAGCGTCCACACCGCGGCGCTTGAGCTGGGGCGAGAGCAGGCAGCCTCGGTCCGGCCGTGTCGGCGCAGCGACAACATGGCGTACCAGTCAACGCCTCCGTCGACGCCGGCTCGATGCCCGGCAGCGGCAATAGGCAGGGAAAGGGCAATTCCGCGCTGCGGCGCACGATACGGGCCCCACATCGACGTCACGCTGGATACGGCCTCCGCGTCGGCACAAGGGACACTGCCGCGGGCCCGGGTCTCTTGAGCCCAGGCACACTGCCCATCTCCGCCGCCGAGTCGGCACACGGACTATCCGGTGGTGGCGGGCGGGGGTCACCAGTAGCTCTGATCGCGGGGATGGCGTGAGTGAGAAGCGGGACACCGACGCACATGGACGCGACACCACCGAGTTCCGGCACCAGCCACCAGCCGGAATCGAGCAGCACCGGGCCGGGGGCGTATTTGAGGGCGTTGGTGACCAGTTCGCTGACCACCAACTGCGTGAGGCCCCTCGTACGCACCGTGACGGCTATCCCGTGCTCGGCCTGGAACCGGGTGAGGAAGTCAGCCGCGAAGTGGCGGGCCTGTGCGATGCATGTGCCGTCGCCGATCAGCGCGGCTGACACCTGCCAAGGCTCCGGGTGCCGGGCTATGGGACCCTCCTCACCGAGAGGAACCGATTCCATCCCCACCACCTTATCGCCGCGCGCAACGCCGTCCATGCAGCTCGTCGGCCTCGACTGGATCACCGACTGCTACCCCACCCTCCGCCACGCCCTTGACGCCTGACATCCCTCCGCGTACGCAGCGCCCGCTCGGCGAGGCCCGTTCCGGCGAGGAATCCGTCAAGGATGGCGTGCCGGTATTGCAGTGCCTTGAGCCGTCTGCGGAGCAGAGTCTCGAGGTTGCTGAGGGTACGGGCGGCCAGGTTGGCCAGGCTCCGTTTGATGTGCGCCCACATGCCCTCGACCGGATTGAGCTCGGGCGCGTATCCGGGCAGCAGCACCACCGTCAGCCACTCGCGTTCCGCCACGAACGCCTGCATCGCCTTGGAGACGTGGGTGTTGAGCCGGTCCCACACCACGATCAGCGGGACTTTGAGCAGGCGGTGGGCGCCATCCAGCAGGTGGATGCAGTCGCTCTCGCCGAGCGAGCGGCGCTCGTCCTTGCGGCCGGTGTGCCGGCGTAGCCGGTAGTACAGGCGGGCAGGCAGCCCGGGCCGGTAGCACAGCAGCCCGGCGGCCATCCTCAACGCGTCGACGACGAGCCCGGCCCGATGATGATCGGCCATCGCATAGCCGACGACCTCGCGCGTGGCCAGGTCGATCACCGTGACGAGATACCACCAGCCGGCCAGGGTGGGCAGGTAGGTGATGCCGGAGACCAGTTTCGAGCCGGGCTCGATGGCGGTGAAGGCCCGTCCGACGAGATCCGGCGACGGGGCCGCCTTCCGGTCCGGGCGGGTGAGGCCGCGGCGCCGGCGGCTGCTTCCTCGGGGACCGACCGTCCCAGTATCAGGCTGTCCAGCCCCACGGGGGAACTTCCCCTGGGCAGATGCCCCAAGATCGAGGACGCCCCTCTGTTACGGCGCGGGAGATTCGGGGCTCTGACCGGAGTTCCGTGACGCCCAGTGTCGCCCCAGCCGTGGCCACAGCAGATGCCGGTCTGGATCACCGATGCGCCTGTCCGAGTCACTTGCGGACGTTCCGCGAGGGAGAGACGCGCGGCGGGGGTATGTCGCTTCGTGCGAGGTGACCTCGGGATTCATGAGGAGATCAGGTATGTACGCGATAGTTCGGCGTTACGAAGGGGTCACCGACCCTGCCGAGGCGGGACGGCGAGTGGACGAGGGATTCGTGCCTCTCCTCCGCCAAGTCCCCGGATTCGTGGGTTACTACTGGGTTGACGCCGGGGATGGAGTGATGGTCTCTACCAGCGTCTATGAAGACCAAGCCGGGGCCGAAGAGTCGGTCAGGAGGGCGGCGGACTTCGTAAGGGACAACCTCGCGTCATTGCTCCCCAACCCTCCTCAGGTCACGGCCGGCCAGGTTGTGGCTGCCGGGTAGCGGCCTGGGGGGCGCTCGATCCCAAGGGCCCCCGTTCCGACGGCCTGGCCTTTCATGAAACTCCGGCCAGAGCCAGATTCGGGGAGCCTCATCAACGTTCGGGGCGCGTCATTTCTGCGGGCTGAGCTGGGCCGATGCCCCGAGATCCTGTCCACGAATAGTCCACAGACGGCGTCATAGGGCCGCTCAGGGCGCATACGGCTGCACAAACGCGAAGACCCCGGCCGCAGCGTTTCCGCTGGTGACGGGGTATTTGGGCACCTCATGCAAGGCGCCCCGGCAGGATTCGAACCTGCGTACACGGCTCAGTGAATGCGTCGATCGCCCCTCGCAGCTCTCTGCCGTGCGGTAGAGCTCGTTAGACGGGTCCAGCGACACAAAATGTGTCGGAGGTGTGTCGGACGCCCTCGCGTAGCTCGCCCTGTCGGTACCCGGGGCAGCTTCGGACCACGGCCGCGAAAACCCGCCGCTCCAACCATCGCGGCAGCGAGGAAGGCTGAGCATCGAGCTGCGCGAGACCGAACGGATGGGAGTCGTGTGGGGCCTCGCGCGTCGCGGGATGCTGCGGGCACCCCGCCGCCCCGGTTTCGGCCAGCCCATTCCACCATCGACGGGGAAAAACCGCGGTTGAGATGCCAGAGGATCGTCCTAAGGGCATCACGAGCAGGTAGAGGTCCGTTCGTCTCCACGGGGAGAACATCGTGAGCGACGCTCCGGGTCTACATCAAACCGCCTCTCAGAACACGATCGAGCGCCGCCTGGCCTGCGGGTCCCCATGTGGGCTTGCCGCCAGGAAGGCCCCGATCTCCGTTTTGGCCCATAAGCATGAGGAATAGGCTTTTCAGAGCAGCCAACCCGCGGGCGCGCCTAATTGTCGCCTCGTCCGCATGCGCGTACACGTCGAAGAACCGTGAGGCGACGCCCGCGGGAAGGACCACCCATGCGGCCGCGAGGTCCCACGCCGGATCGCCGGCGAACATGTCACCGAAGTCGATCACACCCGCCAGTGTGCCATCCGAGACGACGACATTTGCGGGATGAAGGTCACCGTGCACCCATACCGGCGGGCTCTCCCACTCGGGGGCCGCAACGGCATCATCCCAGACGGCCCGGACCTCGTCGGCAATCCCGCGAGGTGCAACGGCTTGAAAGAAGTGGTCGAAGCCGTCCGCGCACTTCTTGGGATGAGCGCCGCGGTCCGAACTGGTCGGCGCCTCGGCGGGCGCCTCCACATGGAGCGCCCTGAGGAACCCCGCCAGAGTGTCAGCCGCGTGGTCGTCGCGGCTGATTGAGGTGTAGTCCAGTGGCTCGCCGGGAACCCACGTCATGATCGTCCAGGGCTTCGGAAAGCGCGCAGACGGTTCACCGACCCGCACAGGATTCGGGACCGGGAGTGGCAGGTGCGGGGCCAGAACGGGCAGCCATCGGCACTCCTTGCGCTGGAGATCCGGGGCACGTTCTGTACGCGGCATGCGCACAGCCAACTCGTCCCCAAGGCGCCACTGTTGGTTGTCCCAACCGCCCGCTACTGAACTTGGTTGAGTGATGTCGGGGCCCGCCGCAGGGTGGTGGGGCCACCTCGCGCCTTCCCGGTGTGGCCGGAGCACGAGGATGATGCTCGCGTGATCCGAGACTTCCCGCCGTTGCCGTTGCCCCAGTACGCCGTGGTCCGTATCGCCTGCTCACCAGGGGTGCCTGCCGAGATCGCCGCTGATCTGCGGGAAATCGGCGTCCCAGCAGGGCTGATCGGTTATGAATACCAACCGCTGACTGAGGCGACGCTCCTGGACGGGATCGGTGAAAGTGGGTTGGTCGTCTTTGGGTCCAGCGGCCTGTTCGGTCGGCTCGGCGTCGATGTGGCTTCTCGTCGCGTCGTGCAGATCCCCAAGATCGGGTCCGCGACCGTCTGGCATGTGAACAGGGACCTCGAGGCCTTCCATCGGTGCGTCGCGGGCACCATCGCCCGCTTCCCGTTCTACGAGGAAGACGAGGAGGACAGGTTCCAGGAGGTGGCGGACGAGCTTCGTCGGCTCCTCGCTGCTCTCGAGGCCACCGCACTCGCAGACAACGGGTTGTGGGAGACCTTGTGCGATGACGTGGCGATGGGCGACTACGCGAACTGGGAGGAGGAATGAGTCACGTCAGTCCAGGGTCAGGCCGGTGGTTGCGAGGCATCCGGCGACGAGTTCTGGACGGTACTGGATCTTCTTGAGCCGACGTTTCACGGCTCGGGTGATCTGAGTGAGGTCCGCGGCGGCGAGGTTGCCGATCTCGCGTTTGACCAGTGACCAGATGCCCTCCTGTGGGTTGAGGTCCGGGGCGTAGGTGGGCAGGTGGAACACGGTGAGCCACTCGGCGTTCGTCTCGATGAACGCACGCATGCCGGCGGTCAGGTGCAGGCGGAGGTTGTCCCAGACCAGGACGATCGGGCCGCCGAGCTGGATGCGGGCGCGGACGATCAGGTCGCGGAAGTCGCGCCAGCCGAAGCCCTTCGGTTCGTCCTTGCGGCCGCGATACTCGCGGATCGTGTAGATCAGTCGTGACCGCTCGCCCGGCTTATAGCAGGTCATGCCCGCCATCGACACCCGCCCGGAGCCGCGGCCCCTCACCCTCACGACCGGGGTCTGGCCGATCCGGCCCCAGGTTCTGGCGCGCGGCGGAGTCATCGACTGCCCGGCCTCGTCTTCGAAGACGATCCAGGCCCCGCGCTCCGCCGCGGTGCTCTTACCCGCGGCCAGGTCTCCTTCTTCCATACCTCGACCGCGTCGTCATCGCGCTCGATCGCCCGCCGAGTGGGCTGCTGCCAGCTCCAGCCGTGCCGCCTCAGCAGCCGCCAGGTGCCCTCGACTGTGTAGGAGACGCGGAACAGCCGGCCGATGAGCGTCTTGATCCGTGCCAGCGTCCACCGCTGGTCCGTCCAGCCGTGAGCCAGCGGACCACGCTCCAACTCCCGCTCCAGCCTCGCGACCTGGACTTCATTGAGCCGAGGTCTTCCCGGTGACCCCTTCGACAGAACCCCGGCCTCACCGTCCTCGCGCCAGGCCCGACGCCACCGCTCCACCGACCGCACACTGATGCGCAAGGCAGCGGCAACCTCCGCGTTCTTCTGCCCGCTCTCGAAACGCCCCACGGCCTGGAGCCGCAACCGCTCCCGCGTAGTTCTCTCGGCGTCGGTCAGTCCGCCGCCCTGCGCGTACCTCACACCCCAGGGCTACCGGTGCCGACACTCAACTGTCAGGCGAACGGCACCGACATCACCCAATCAAGTTCAGTACCTCGCGGATGGCCAGCCCTGCAAGGTCCGGATGCTGCTCCTGCAGCAGGTCGTGGACCAGGTCAGCGGTGATCTCGATCTCGGAGTCAGTCATGCGAAGCCACAGTACTGGGGCAGGCGGAGCGGCTCTCGCTCTTCGGAAGATCTAGCCATTCAACCTGCTGCTGCGAGAGAGCAGTTTGGTCAACTCTGGTGGGAACGCCCTGTGCGCCGCGCCATGTAGAACGACACAGGGACATGCTCAACCAAGCGTGAGCCATCGAATGCCCAGGCGATCAGCCTCCGCTGTTTCCTCCTCGGTGATCGGATCACGTCCGGTCGCCTTGCGCAGGAGGCGGAGTTGGCCCCAGCCGAGCTTCTCCAGTGCTGCCGCACTGCCCGGGCCGAGCAGAAGATCCCGCACCACGTCCGCGGCCTGTGAAGTCAGCCAAGAGTCGTGTCCCAGAGCGTCGGCCAGGTCCAGGCCATGCACCGCGACCTCGACCACCCGCGTCACCAAGAACTCCGACAACAGCATCGGATCCCCGTGCCTGGTGCGAACCACGCGCCCGTTTGGCTCGGCCCTGCACAGCCGATCCACCTCCTTCCAGGTGGCGTCAAAATCCTGGGCGAGGCCAGCCCTGCTGAGTTGCTCGACCGCGTGCTCCTGAGCCAGTGCGATCCGGGCCGCGTTGGCGTCCGGGGCGAAACGGTTGTCGGGCCGGTAGTACTGCGCTGCCGACACTTCGGCGCGGACGGGCGCCGGTGCGGCCAGCATCCCGGGCAACCAGGCGATCACCACCCGGACGTGCGCGAGCAGGTCGCCAACTGTCCACGGCGCGCACCGTGTCGGCAGACGCCACTCGGCCCCCGAGACTGCGGTCATCGCCTGGGCGAGTTGCCCGGCCTCGATGCGAAACGCTTCAACTACCCGCCCTTGATCCATACCGATCAAGCTACCTGGGCGGAGCTGGTCCAGCGGTAGATCTCAAGCACGGTCTCAGAGAGGGGCTCAGTTCAGCCAGGATTGATCGACTCGTCGTCCTGCGGTAGCAATGGCGGATGATGCGTGGCAAGAAGATCGGGCTGCGAGCCCGGCACGAGGCTGATATTCCAGTGCTCCATGCGGTTCTTTACAACGACGTGGCAACCCGGTCGCGCCAGGACCCTCGGCCCTGGCATCCGATACCACCAGGGTCGGCCCACTCCCCCTATGCAGTCGCTGAGCCCTCGGACGCTGCAGCATCCTTTTCGGTGGTGGAACTCGAATCGCAGGAACTGGTCGGTGCCGCCGGGCTGTGGGGCATCGACACGCATAACAGGTCGGCGCACCTGGGGATCTCCGTGCTCCCTGACTTCCGCGGTCGTGGGTTTAGCACGGACATCGTCCGCGTGCTGTGCGAGTACGGGTTCGCGGTACGCGGACTGCAACGACTGCAAGTGGAGACCATGGTAGACAACGCGCCGATGATCGCGGCGGCGAAGGGTGGGGGGTTCACGATCGAGGGCACGTTGCGGCGCTCGGCCTGGGTATACGGAGCATTCGTCGACGAGGTGATCCTAGGCCTCCTCGCTCATGAGTGGACTCCCTGAGGACGGGAGGTTAGGGGCCAGCGGTGCCTGCCGAAGAAGCGAAGCGCCGGATCTCTAGCTTGGGGCCGTGTAGTCGATCAACGCGCCCAGGTCGAATGGGCGGTTGGCGTAGCGGCTTTTGGGCCGGAGCTGCCTTGGTGCGAGTGATCACGGCCCCTTACGCAGGCCCGCGGATCGGGCAGGCTTGTGGACCTGCCCCTTGGTGCCCGATGTGCGTGCTTCTCGGGGGAGCGGGCGGCCGGCGGCGCCGAGCGGAGCGGAGACATGAGCGCGGGCGCCGCCGGCCGCCTGCCCCCGCCCGGAGGAGCGAAGCGACGGCGGGTGCTTGATCAGGTAGGGAAAGTTGCAGGTGCAGCGACCGCTTCACGGCCTGATAGCTGGTCAGCCCGGCGTCGGTGAGCGGGGCGGCCTGGCGGGGTCGAGGGTGCCGAGCGGAATCAGGTACCGCGCCACCGGGGCCAGCAGGTACTCGGCCGTGCCGCCGTCGTGCCCACCGCCCAGGCCCGGGCCCTGACCCCCGAGGTTCTGGCAGTAGTTCTCCCAGCCCTGACGGCAGTTGGCGCACACCCCGCAGCCCCAGGAGCCGTAGACGATCACAGGGTCTCCCGGCGCGAACCCGGTGACGCCCGGTCCCAGCCGTTCCACCCACCCCGCGTTCTCGTGGCCGAGCGTGAAGGGCGGATTCGTGAAGCCGGGCAGCGGTCCGGGGGCCTGCATGATGTGCAGGTCGGAGTGGCAGGCACCGGCACCCGCGACCTTCACCAGGACCTGGCACGGGCCGGGCTCGGGTACCGGTACCTCGTGCAGCTCGGGCGGTTGCCGCCACCCGACGAGTTGAAAGGCCCGTATGGCGATCCTTTACGCAAACGCTGGTCAGTCGCGGATGCCGTCGATGTCGACAAGGACGTGGCGCGGGCCGCGGAAGATCTGGTTGTGCCGGTACGGCGGCGGGTCCTCGACCGCCGGGGATTCTGCACCCGGCGGACGAACTCGCCGACCGCGACCTGGACCTCGAGCCGTGCGAGCGGAGCGCCGAAGCAGAAGTGGATGCCCTGGCTGAAGCCGAGGTGCTGGTTGTCTTGGCGTTCGAGGTCGAGTTCGTCGGGGTCGGTGAACCGTTCCGGGTCGCGGTTCGCCGAGCCGTACGCCAGGAAGATCGGCGCCCCCTTCGGGATGGTGGTGTCGGCGATGTCGATGTCTTCCACGGCGGAGCGGGTGTGCCAGAACTGGACGGACGACTCGAAGCGCAGCAGCTCCTCCACAGCGGGCACGATCAACTCCGGTCGGCGTCGAAGCTCTTCCAGCGCGTCGGGGTGCCGCAGCAGGGTGAGCACGCTGTGGGCGATGAGGTTGACCGTGGTTTCGTGTCCCGCGAAGATCAGGAGCAGGGCGTTGCTCGCGAGCACGCCCTTGGACATCCGCCCCTCCGGGCCGTCCTCGTTCACCAGTGCCGAGAGCATGCCCGGGCCGGGCTGTTGGGCGTACCGGTCGAGCAGCTCGGCTGCGAACTGCCCGAACTCCCGCACGGCTTGGCGGCCCCCGACCTGGCGGCTCCGGATCTCCTCAGAGGCGGCCTCGGGACCGAAGTCCAAAGCGTCCAGAGCCGTCTCGATCCAGTGGTGGAAGCGTCGCTCGTCCTCCAACGGCACGCCCAGAACCTTGCAGATCACCGTCACCGGCAGGGGATAGGCGAAGTCGTCGACGGCATCGATGCGGGTCTTGCCGCTCATGCCGTCCAAAAGATCGACGACGATACGGCGGATCTCGGGCTCCAGGTCGGTGATCAGGTGAGGCGCATGGGGCGGGCCGACGAAGTGCGGCATCATCGTCCGGCGGTCACGGTCGTGCTCGGGCGGATCGCAGGTGATGATGTTCGGCTCGGTCAGCACTTCCCTGATCGGCTCGGCAACGGGTTCCGCCGAGCCCTCTGCCCGAGCGGCGGCCTGGACGGGACACTTCCGTGGATCCGAACTGACCCGGGGGTCGTGCAAGAGCGCCACGATCTCCCGGTAGGTGCTGACGACGTAGGTTCCGTCCGGCTGCCGCGCCACTGGTGTCTTGCGCAGTTCCTCGTAGAAGGGGTACGGATTGGCCCGGTTGGCGTAGCGGAGGGCCTGCTGCCAGGGGGTTTCCTCGACCACGGGGCTCCCCTCCTTCTCCTGTCGATGCTGTCCGCCTACAGGCTTGGCCCGGCGAGCGCGTCAGTGACGGCGCGGCCGGAACTCGGCCTTCCGCTCGCTCGGGGCGTGGCCGGTCAGGACGACGTCGGGGATCGCCGTCGGGACGCTCGGGTCGGGGAACTCGGCCGGCACCGGCTTCATGTCGGGCGGCTGGTCCCAGCCCGGCGGCGGAGGCGGGTACGGACCGGACTGCTCGATCAGTTTCCCGTAGTACTCCAGCCACTTGCCGTGATCGAAGGTGACGGCCGCGACAATGCGGCCCCGGTGACCGTAGGCGGCGGCGAAACGGCGGTCCGGGACGGACCCTTGGGTGAAGACGATCTCGTCACCGAAGGGCGGCACTCCGACGGACTTGATATTGACGCCGAACTGACCGGACCAGAAGCCGGGCAGCAGCAGATGCGGACGGTAGTGGGGTTCGAGGTTCACCATGTTGTGGGCCGCGACCTCGGCGCCGAGAACGGCGTTGTCCCAGTGCTCCATTGCCAGGAACTGGTACTCGTACAGCACGTGCGGCGCACGCGCCACGTCCCCCGCCACGTAGATGCTGTCGGTGACCACGCCGTTGATGTCGAAGGCCCGGCCACCGGCGTCGCACCCGACGCCCCAGAAACGGCCGCCAGCCCGGAGCCCCCCAGCCATTCCACGTTGCGGATCGACCCCAGGGATGCCACCACCACATCGGCGTCGACAGTGGCGCCGTCGGACAGGTGCGCCCGCTGCACATGCCCTTCGGAGTCGCCCTCCAGTGACGACACGCCCAGCCCGCAGCGCAGGTCCACGCCGTGAGCGCGCTGCATCTGCGCGACGATCTCCCCGATCACCCCGCCGAGCGCGCCGACCAGCGGCGCCGAACCCCGCTCGACCACGGTCACCGGGATGTCGAGCTCCCGGCACACAGAGGCCACTTCCGAGCCGATGAACCCCGCGCCGATGACCACGACCCGTGACGGCGGCTCGGCCAGCGCCTTCTGCAACTGCTCCGCATCGTCACGCGAGCGAATCGTCCCCGACGATGGTCAGGGAACCGGTGAAGCCCTCCTCGCGCAGGGTCTCCGCCGCCCGCAGCCCGGCGAGTGAAGCACCCACGATGACGATCCGGCCGCTGGCCCGGAACTCCCGCACCAACTCCGCGACCGTCGTCCGCAGAGTCATGACGTCTCGCCCCGCTCCGTGCCGTCCAAGCGGTCGATCACGATCGCCTGCACTGGGCACGCCGCAGCCGCTCGCTCGACCTGAAGGCGCCGCTCGTGGTCGGGGTTCGGCTCGTAGGTGAGCGCCTCCTGGCCGTTCAACCTGAAGACCTCGTGCGCCAGATACACGCACTGCGCGTATCCCTGGCACCGATTCAGGTCCACGAGGATCCGCATGGGCAGACTCTTCCGCTCTGCCTCCGCCCACGGCGACCATCGATCCGGTCATGCAGCCTCGGTCATGAAGCCACGGGCCGGTTTCTCAAGCCTCCCGTCAGGGCGACGGGGCCGGATGCCCCACCCGTCGCCCCGGCCAGGCCACCGAATGAGCAGGTTCGGTCCTGTTCGCTGCGCCGCTTCCTTCACGGAGACGCTTGCCGGCTGTGAGCGTGGGTGTAACCAGACGGGGGCGCTGCATCGCTGGTGTCGGCGTCAGGGTGTGCCCCGGTCATCACACCTAAAAAATACTCGTCCCGCCTTCTGGCGATCGCAAACCCGCCACTGCGGCGAACTGGATGCATCCGTGACCTCGAGCCCTCACTCCCCGGGCTGAGGCGATCTTCGGGCCGGTGAAGCCACTGATCACCGGTACCGATCCGGCCGCCGTCCCCGCCAACCCGGCCGCTTCCTGGCGCGTGCCCCGGCTGGACACACTGCCGCGGCCATGGCAAGGAAGGCCAGCGCGCCGATGGGGCCGGCGACGGGCAGCTCGCCCTGAAGAGCGATCTCTGTTGGCGTTCGTGCCGGCCGGTCGACGGTCAGCTTCGTCACTTCGACATTTCCATACGTCGTATGGTAACAATGGAAGCGCAGTTACATACGACGTATGGAACTGCTCGCTCGGACCACACGTCACACATCGCCTGGCAGAACCGCCACTGGCACAGACCACCCCCTCGGGAAGGAAAGATCATGAACAAGCTCGCGAAGCGCATCGCCCTCACTGTCTCCTCCGTCGCGGTCGCCGGTGCCGCCGTCCTCGGTGCCGGTGGCACTGCTTCGGCCGCGCCCCTTGCGTCCACCCACGCCCAGCACCCGACCGACAGGGCCGTGGCCGCTGACTACAGCTGGGACCACGGTGTCGGCTACCTGCTCGAGCGGGGCTACTCCTGCGATGAGACCCGTGGCTGGCACCAGGACCACCACGGCACCGATTCGCCCCGGCACGACTGCGACGGTCTCTACTACCGCGATGGTCACTTCTACCGCTGGGAGGGCGAGGGACACGGCCGGACGTCCGACAGGCCCTACCGCCACGACGGGAACCGCTGCGAGCAGGCATCGGGCTGCTGATGGCTCGCCGGTGACGCGACCACGCACGTACGCAAGGGCGACGGGCTGACCAAACTCCTCCCCGCGGTGACATGCGCTGCTGCGGTCGCCTGGTATCTCGTGCTGCTTGCCGGTGGCGGCTCGTGACGTTGCCCGAGGACTTCAGCGGCCAACCTGCGATACGTAGACGATCCTCCTCGTCGGCTGCTGCGCGCCGGAGGCGGAGGCCCTGAGCCCTGTTAGCGAGCCCACGCCGAGGCTGGCAGAGTGAATCTGTGGCCCTGCTGATGAGCGCGACCGATCTGGCCGCGTCCTTATCACTCACAGAAGCGCCGGTGTGGTGTCGGTTTGCGCATTGCTCTTCACCGTCGCATCGTTCTGGTGGCTCAACGCCAGACAGGGGCGCCTGAAGACATGGGAGCCTCATGCCTTCGCAGCGATCATCCACTCATCCACCGCCCGCCTGCGGCTCCCGCTCGTCCTCCACAACACCCTGACGCGCGGTGCCAGCGTGGCGCTTCCCTGCGCCTCAGGGGGTAGGGCAGGCGGCGATGAGGGGTCAGCTCGGCGAGGCGGGCTCCTGACACGTCGACGGCCTCCAGCGTCGCCACCATCCCCGCCGCGGCCCGGGGATACCTACTGCGCCCACCACCCACGACCGCGGTCCTTCCACCAATCCCTCCGGGTAGAAGCTGCCACGCTGAGCGTCCACAGCGGTCCGTCGCGGGATGAACGTCTGCTGCACCGCCGCGACCAGGTGTCGGCCTCGGTCGCTGACGATCAGTGTTCGGTTGGCGCTCGGCGTACTCGAGTCAGGCTGAGGTCTTCGGCTGCGACCCGCCCTCGGTGCGCAGTTGCTCGTTGATGCGCTGGGCTTCTTCGAGCTGGTCTTCGAGAACGACGATGCGGCAGGCGGCCTCTATGGACGTGCCCCCATCGACGAGTTCGCGGGCGCGGGCCGCGATGCGCAGCTGATAGCGGGAGTAGCGGCGGTGGCCGCCTTCGGAGCGCAGAGGTGTGATCAGGCGGTGTTCGCCGAGGGAGCGCAGGAAAGCGGGGGTGGTGCCGAGCATCTCGGCGGCCCGGCCCATGGTGTAGGCGGGGTAGTCGTCATCGTCGAGATTGTCGACGGGACGGGGAGCAGCAGGGGGCATAGACCTCTTCTTTCGCGGACGCGTCGGGGGGCCCGGGCGCCGTACCGGCACCCGGGCCCCGAGCTTTCAACACCATCTACCGGCGCACTGCGCCGACCTTCTTCGTCCGCAGGGGCCGCCTGGGAGGGCGGGGCTGCGGGGATCGCGGATGCGTGACCGGGGACCACCTTCCAATCCGGGGCCTGCGGTACCCGGGCGGACTGCTTCCTCGCCCGGGCGATCCTGATGGCGTTCGGCTCCTTACCTTCGATTACTCGGTTGTACTGCTGGATACGGCGGGTACTGCTCACGACCCCTCGGGGCCATGTCCTTCTGACCTGCTCGCACGGCAGTTCATGTCTGCCGTGCCCACTTCGACTTCCTGGGTACGACACGACTGTAGCGCCACGATGAGTCAATGTCTACTCTCACCACAACAGATTTCCTTCAGGGTGGATGTGTGCGGCTCTACTGCCTGCACACCCAGAAAAGTGCTGCCCCGGGTACGTGGCGGCGCGAATGACGTCGCCCTGAACAGCAGCACACCAACCGATCCGGGTCGGGGTGCTGTGCGGCGGGGACGCCCCGCCGGACGGCACCCACCGTCAGCCGCCGCGCGTCACCAAGGCCCGAGCCGGCCATGGGCGGCGGCGCCGACTCCTGCGGGAACAGCGCCGGCCACCGACGCCAGGCCGCACACTGCAACCAGATTCTGCACTCGCCTCGTGCCTGCAGACTGCGCCGTATCCACCGTCTGCCTCAGTTGTCTTGAGGCAGACCGACGCATGATGCGGATGGCATGCCCGCTGCGGGCAGCGGCCTACCGAATGCAACCCATCCGCCGTCCCTGCCGGACGGCGCCTGGCCCTGGACACCGTCCGGGCCGGATGACATCGACTGCGGGTCTACTCCGGCAGCTCGGTGTGGCGCCGGATTCTGACCCCCTCGTCCGGTGCGGAGCGGATCCACGAGGTCGCAGAGCTGGTGGACCAGCCACATGCCGCGTCCACCCGACCTGCCGGGCGTCCGGCCTTCTCCGGCCGACCAGGGGGTCCACGATGTAGCCCGCGTCGCGGAACTCGCACACAAGTCGGTGCTCTCGCTCCAGGTGTCGTCGACGGGTGAAATGAGGGCCACGGACGGCGGATCAAAAGCGGGCCACTGCGTGATCTCTTAATCATCCTGACTTCACTGGTACGGGA